>CAIRBY010000923.1 GCA_903876865.1 uncultured Acidobacteriia bacterium | reverse complement strand
GGTCGCGGCGACACTAAGCAGGCAGAGAAGAATGGTGCGCATGGGGAAGGCCCTCCTGGGGATTTAGGATATCAGAGGGGGGAAGGGGGATCGGGGAGGGCGGGGGTTGGCGCGGGAAGCGGGAGCAATTGCTCGCGGCCTCATTGAAGTATGCGCGTTCCGTTTTTGAAAAGCTTGGCGCGGTCGCCGGGTGTAGAGCTGGTGGTGTGGCTGCGGTAGGTTAGGGCTGTTGGCCTTCCAACCGGGCGAGGCAGCGCTCGTGGAATTGGGCGACGGTGACAAGGTCGCCGGTGTTGCTCGCGATGGCAGCATAGCGAGTCTCGTTTTCCTGGAAACGCTTGCCTGTTTCGCGCTGCATGGCGGCGACGATCTCGAGGGATTGGGTGAGGCCGTCGAGGCGCTCGTCAAGGGTTCGGGGCCTGGGTGTTTCGTGGTTGGGCATGGCGTTGGTGATCTCCTTGGGGTGGCGTCCCGTGTGTCCATTCCCGCTAAAAATGGGCACTGGTGGCGCGCGGCATGCGTGTAGGATTGGCTGAGGGAGAGTCTTTGAGATGCACATCGGGTTGATTGGAGGGATCGGACCGGCGGCCACCGATTTCTATTACCGGCGGTTGATTTCGGCGTTCGCGGCGCGGAAGGCGGCGTTGGAGTTGACGATGGTGCATGCCGATACGCCGACGTTGCTGAACCATCTGCGCACGAACGACGGGGCGGCGCAGGTGGCGATCTACATGCGGCTCACGAAGCGGCTGGTGCAAGCGGGGGCGGAGTGCGTGGTGGTGACGTCGATTGCGGGGCACTTTTGCAGCGAGGAATTTGCAGAGGTATCGCCGCTTCCGGTGATCGATCTGATTTCCGAAGTCAACCGGGCGGTGGAGGCGCGGGGGCTGAAGCGGATCGGGATTCTGGGAACGCGGACGGTGATGGAGACGCGCTTCTATCAAGGCATCCGGACGGCTGAGATTCTTCCGCCGGCGGGACAGGAGTTGGATGACGTGCATGACGCCTATGTGGCGATGGCGTCGTCCGGGGTGGTGACGGAGGGGCAGCGGAAGGTCTTCGAGGCCGCGAGTGGAAGGTTGCTGCGGGAAGAGGGGGCGGAGGCGATCATGCTGGGCGGTACGGATCTGGCGTTGGCGTTCGACGAAGCGCGGGCCGGGTTCCCGATCGTGGATTGCGCGGGGATTCATGTGGACGCGATTGTGAGAATGGCGGCTTAGGACGCGGAGACCCGTCCCCGGTTGGGCGCCTGAAAGAGAAGTTGAGGAAGGGTGAGCCGTTTGGGCGGTAGAGTTCGTTTGCATGGATAGAGGGGACATCCATGACAACGAAATTGAGAATAAGGAAGGCGCGCCAGTCGCGCAATGCGCTATGCGCGGCGGTGGCGGGGTTGGGGGTGCTGTTGGCCGCGGCAACGTGGAGCCGCGCGGCGGATCAGGAGGGGCTGGCGAAGGGCGCCGGCCGCGCGAGCAGCGGGGTGCTGCAGGCGCGCGTGATCGCGACGGGCATTCCGGGTGCGGGCGCGGTGGCGGAGGCGGGGGATTTTCTGCGGGGCAGTCCGATGCACGACAATGCGGCGTTCACTCCGTTTGCGCAGCCGGGGGCGGTGTTGGAGGCGAAGCGGGTACTGGTGGCCTCCACGTCGAATTTCGGAGAAGCGCCGGCGCGTCCGCTGGAGCCGGAAGGGGCGATTCTCTCGATCGATCCGAATGCGGGACCGATCGAGGTGCCGGCGCAGTTCGCGCGGGCGGGCGGGCAGGTGAGCGCGCTCAACGGCGCGCTGCAGGTGTATGCGGCGCAGAGCCAGCCGTTTCAGAACAGCGTGAAGGAGCCGCAGGCAGTGACGAGCGACCTTCCGAGCGCGAGCCTGCCGACGGGGATTTCGCTCAACAACGGCAACGGGCGGCCGTGGATTTCGAACGCGCCCAACGGCGCGGGAGGCGCGGGGACGATCACGGTGCTGGATCCGCAGGGCTATCCGCTGGCGGGTGCGCCGAGTGTTGTGGCGGGTGGAGTCTTCTCCGGGGATCTGACGAACCGCAACGCGGATACGACGCACGGGATCACGTCGGCGGCGCTGGGTACGGCGATCCTGACGAAATCGCCGGACCTGACGGGGCGCGCGGTGTTCGCTGCGGTGCTGGCGGATGGGAGCGTGGTGCAGATCAACGTGCTGAAGGGCGTGGACGGACTGGCGCCGGCGGGGACGGTGATGGCGGCGGCGAAGATCGATCGCGCGGCTGCCGAATCGACGGCGCCGGGTGTGGTGACGCGCAAGGGCATGGCGTTCAATTGGGTGCCGAGCCGCAACCTGTTCATCGCGGATCCGCTGGCGAACCGGGTGGTGGTGCTGGATCTGACGGATGACGGCACGAAGTTTGCGGCGACGCGGCGGGAGCTGGTGGCGAACGAATTCGATGTGCCGATCGACGTGGCGCCGACGACGCGCGAGGTATCGGCGGGGAGTTTCGCGAGCAACACGACGCTGGGCGGCGGGAGCGATCTGTATGTGCTGAATCGGGGGAATAATTCGATTGTGCGGATCGGTCTGGGCGGCGAGGTGAAGGCGGTGCGGACGATTCAGGCCAAGGGGCTGACGGGCTTCCGGGTGAATGGGATGGGGGTGGCGTCGGACGGGCAATCGATTTACGTCACGGCGACGCTGCCGCAGGGCGGCGGGGCGCTGCTG
>CAIRBY010000922.1 GCA_903876865.1 uncultured Acidobacteriia bacterium | reverse complement strand
TTCTTCTCCGCCGCAGCGGGCATCGCTGTGGCGCTCGCCTTCGTGCGCGGCTTCGCGCGCCATTCCACCCGCACGCTCGGCAACTTCTGGGTCGATTTCACGCGCGCCACGCTCTATGTGCTGTTACCGCTCTCGATTGTGGGGGCACTGCTGCTGTGTTCCCAGGGCGTGATTCAAAACTTCGATGGCTACACCAAGGTCACCACCCTGGAAGGCGTCACGCAGACCATTCCACAAGGTCCGGTGGCCTCGCAGGAAGCCATCAAGATGATCGGCACGAATGGCGGCGGCTTCTTCAACGCCAACTCGGCGCATCCCTTTGAGAACCCCACGCCGCTCAGCAACTTCCTGCAGATGCTCTTCATCTTCCTCATCCCGGCGGGGCTCACCTACACGTTCGGCAAGATGGTGAAAGACACGCGCCAGGGCTGGGCAATTCTGGCCGCGATGACCATTCTCTTCCTGGCCGGCGTGGCCGTGGTATATCCCGCAGAGCAGGCAGGCAACCCCGTACTGACCCGCCTGGGCGCGGCCGGGGGCAACATGGAGGGCAAAGAGGTCCGCTTCGGAATCGCCAACTCCGCCCTCTTCACCGTGGTCACCACGGACGCGAGTTGCGGCGCCGTGAACAACGCGCACGATAGCCTCACTCCGCTTGGCGGCCTCATCCCCTTGCTCAATATCGAACTCGGCGAAGTGGTCTTCGGCGGTGTGGGGTCGGGGCTCTACGGCATGCTGCTCTTCGCCATCCTCGCCGTTTTCCTCGCCGGGCTGATGGTGGGCCGCACGCCCGAGTATCTGGGCAAGAAGATCGAACAGAAGGAAGTCAAAATGGTGATGCTCTCCGTGCTCGTGCTGGCGGTCTGCATTCTCGGCTTTGGCGCCGCCGGAATCGGCCTCTCCACGGTTGCCGGCAGCCTGGGCAATCACGGGCCGCACGGTCTCAGCGAGGTCCTCTACGCCTATACCAGCGGCGTGGGCAACAACGGCAGCGCCTTCGCCGGACTCAATGCCAACACTCCGTTTCTAAACATCACGCTGGGCATCGCCATGCTCTGCGGACGCTTCCTGATGCTCATCCCGCTGCTCGCGGCGGCGGGCAGCCTGGCGCAGAAAAAACTCGTGCCGGTCTCCGCCGGCACCTTCCCCACCCATGGCCCGCTCTTCGTCACGCTGCTGGTGGGCGTGGTCGTGATTGTGGGCGCTTTGACATTCTTCCCGGCGCTTTCGCTGGGCCCGATCGTGGAACATTTCCTGATGCAGCAAGGAAGGCTTTGGAGCTAGTCATGCCCGTCAACACCATAGAAACCTCTGCACCCGAAGACGTCTCGTCCGTGTTGGCCAGGCGGGGCTCGCGCTCCCGCCCGCTGCTCGACCCGCTCAACTTCCGCCGCGCCGTAACCGATGCGCTGGTGAAGCTCCATCCGCGCACCATGATGAAGAATCCCGTGATGTTCGTGGTGGAGTGCGGCGCCGTGATGACCACGCTCCTGGCCGCGCGCGATCTCGCTACCGGCGCGGCCATCGCGGGCTTCACGTTTCAAATCACGCTCTGGCTCTGGTTCACCGTGCTGTTCGCCAATTTTGCCGAGGCCATGGCGGAAGGCCGCGGCAAGGCGCAGGCCGATACGCTGCGCAAGACCAAGACCGAGACCACCGCGCGACGCCTGGCCGGCGGCCGCACCGAGCATGTGGCGGCCACGTTGCTGCGCGCCGGCGATATCGTGATGGTGGAAGCCGGCGAGACCATTCCCGGCGATGGCGATGTGATCGAAGGCATCGCCAGCGTGGACGAATCCGCCATCACCGGGGAGAGTGCTCCGGTAATCCGCGAATCCGGCGGCGACCGCAGCGCTGTCACCGGTGGTACCAAGGTCCTCAGCGATTGGATCAAGGTGCGCATCACCTCCAATCCCGGCGAGACCTTTCTGGACCGCATGATCGCCTTGGTGGAAGGCGCGCAGCGGCAGAAGACGCCCAATGAGATCGCGCTCAATATCGTGATCGCAGGCCTCACGCTGGTCTTTCTGCTGGCGGTGGTCACGCTGCAACCCTTCGCGATATACAGCGTGTCGGCCAGTGGCGTGGGCCAGGCGCCCACGGTCACTGTGTTGATTTCCCTGCTGGTCTGCCTGATCCCCACCACCATCGGCGGCCTGCTATCCGCCATCGGCATCGCCGGCATGGACCGCGTAATGCAGCACAACGTGCTGGCCATGAGCGGCAAAGCGGTGGAGGCTGCGGGTGACGTGAACAGCCTGCTGCTGGATAAGACCGGCACCATCACACTCGGCAACCGGCAGGCGGTGGAGTTCCTTCCCGTGGATGGTGTCACCGAGGAAGAGTTAGCCGACGCCGCGCAGCTTTCGAGCCTCGCCGATGAGACGCCGGAAGGCCGCTCCATCGTGGTGCTGGCCAAGCAGAAGTACAATATCCGCGCCCGCGTGGTGTCGCAACATGAGGCGCACTTCATTCCGTTCACCGCGCAGACGCGCATGAGCGGCGTGGATCTGGATGGCCGCCGGATCCGCAAAGGCGCCACAGAGAGCGTGAATGAGTTCGTGGTCGAGCACGGCGGCCAAGTCACTCCGCAGTTGGTGGAGATCACGGACCGGATCTCGCGCTTCGGCGGCACGCCGCTGGTGGTGGCGGACCGCGGCCGCGCGCTCGGCGTAGTGCACCTCAAAGACGTGGTCAAAGGCGGCATGCGCGAGCGCTTTCAGCAATTGCGCGA
>CAIRBY010000921.1 GCA_903876865.1 uncultured Acidobacteriia bacterium | reverse complement strand
TGGCATCTCCAGGCCGGAGCACGTGGCTGAACTGGGCAAGCAGGTGGAAGCCGTGGTCGTGGGCAGCGCGTTCGTGCGACTGATCGAACAGCATGCGCAGGATCCGGCCCTCGAAACCCTGCTGGAGAACCTCACCCGCGAATTGAAGGGTGGGTTCGGAGCCTCCGCATGACTATTGAAGAAGCGCAGGCACAGCTCGACGTATACCGCCTGATGATCGACGATGTGGACCGCCGCATCGTGGCGCTGCTCAATGAGCGCACGCTGGTGGTGCACAACATCGGACGGGTGAAGAAAGAGGCGCAGCTTCCCGTTTACGAGCCGCGCCGGGAAGATCAGGTCTTTGCCAATATCAAGGACGCCAACCTGGGTCCGCTGACGCCGGAGGCTGTCCGCCGTATTTTTGAGCGCATCATTGACGAGATGCGTACCATTCAGCGCGTACGCATGACCACGCCGCCGGAGGAACCAAAATGCTAGTTGTGATGCAACAGGGTGCAACCGATGAACAGGTGGAACACGTAATCGAGCGCCTGGTGGATCAGGGCTTCGACGTGCATCGCTCCACCGGCGTGACCCACACCGTGCTTGGCGGAGTGGGCGGGCGCAGCGACTTCGATCTGGCCGTCTTCGAAGTCATGGAGGGGGTCAAGGAAGCGCACCGCATTGCCTCTCCCTACAAACTCGCCAGCCGCAGTTTCCGTCCCGCTGGTACCGTGGTGAAGGTGGGCGGCATCGAGATCGGCGGCGAGAAGATCGTCGTGATGGCCGGACCGTGCGATGTGGAGACGCGCGAGCAGATCGAGCAGGCGGCGGAAGCCGTGGCGCGGGCTGGCGCCAAAGTGATTCGCGGTGGCGCGTTGCAGCCGCGCAGTTCGCCCTACGCATTTCAAGGCCTGGGCGAAGAGGGCCTGCGCCTGTTGCGGGCGGCGGCGGACCGCAACGGTCTGTTAGTGGCAAGTGAAGTGATGGATCAGACGGAGATTCCCCTGGTCTCCGAATACAGCGACATTCTCCAGGTGGGCGCGCGCAATATGCGCAACTTCAATCTGCTGCGCGAACTCGGGCGGCAGTCCAAGCCCGTGCTGTTGAAGCGTGGCATCGCGGCCACTATCGAAGAACTGCTGCTCTCCGCCGAGTACATCCTGGCGGGTGGCAACTATCAGGTGATTCTCTGCGAACGCGGCATCCGCACCTTTGAAACCTACACGCGGTATACGATGGACATCTCGGCCATCCCGGTGGTGAAGAAACTCTCCCATCTGCCGATCATTGCCGATCCCTCGCATGGCACGGGCCGTCGCGACAAAGTCCCCGCGATGGCGCGGGCGGCGGTGGCGGCGGGTGGGGACGGATTGCTCATCGAAGTCCATCCCGATCCGGACCGTGCGCTCAGCGACGGCGCGCAATCGCTGCGTCCGGAACAGTTCTCGGAGTTGATGGGCCAACTGCGGATGATCGCTCCGGTGGTGGGGCGAACGATTTAGTCATGAAACACGTAGTCATTGTCGGTACCGGATTGATCGGCGCGTCGTTCGGCCTCGCCCTGCGCAAGGCGGGCTTCGACGGCACGATCACCGGCGTCAGTTCGCCGCGTGCGATCGCGGATGCAGTAGAGGCGGGCGCGATCGACAGAGGCGCGCCGCTCGCAGAGGCCGTGGCGCAGGCGGACCTGGTATTTCTCTCGCAGACGATCGGACGGATTCTCGATACGGTCCGGCACCTGGACCCGCTATTGCAGCCGGGCACGCTGGTCACGGATGCGGGCAGCACCAAATGCGAGATCGTGGATCTGGCGCGGCAGTATTTCACGCACGCGCAGTTTCTGGGCGGGCACCCGATGGCGGGCAAGGAGCGGCGCGGCGCGGCTGCGGCGGATGGCGACCTGTTCCGCGGACGCACGTGGGTGCTGACGCCGGACGATGCCGCGGAGTTGGAAACGCCTGCTGCGGTGGAGTTTCGCGGGTGGCTGGACCGCATCGGCGCGAACGTCCTCACACTGGATAGCGACGAGCACGATCGCGTGGTCTCGCTGACTTCGCACTTGGCGCAGTTAGCGTCCACCGCACTTGCGGCGACGGTCGCGGATAAACTCGGCGGGCCGCCGCGCTTACAGGTTTCGGGGCCTGGCCTGGAAGATATGACGCGCCTGGCGATGGGCTCCTATGAACTGTGGCGCGATATTCTGGCGACCAATAGCGAGCATATCGAAAAGGCGCTCAGCCTCTACATCCAGAAGCTGGAGCATGTGCGCGAGAATCTGCGCACGCGCCAACTGCAGGAAGAGTTCGAACGCGGCGCGGAACTGGCAAAACGCATCCGCCAAAGATAAACCAGCCGGGCTCTCGATACGCGCGGACCGCGAAGGGTATGCATCCGCTTCGCTATACTGATTCACAATGATGCGAAAGCTCTTCCCTCTGGCCGCGCTTGCGGCGCTCTGCTGCGCACTCTCCGCACAGACATTTTCCGGCATGAAATGGCGGCAGATCGGACCGTTCCGCGCCGGGCGCGTGACGGCGGTCGCCGGGATCGCGGGCAACGCCGCCACCTATTACATGGGCACGCCCGGAGGCGGACTCTGGAAGACCGTGGACGCGGGTACCGTATGGACTCCGGTCTTCGATCAGGTGCCGGTCTCTTCGATCGGCGCGGTGTCGGTGGCGCCCTCCAACCCCAACGTGCTTTACGTGGGAACGGGCGACGTGAGCATGGTGGGCGGCTCGGTCAACATGGGCAACGGCGTCTACAAATCCACCGACGCGGGAAAGACGTGGCAGCACATCGGGCTGGACGAGACCGAGCACATTGGTAATCTGTGGATCGATCCGCGGAACCCGAACGTGGTAGTGGTGGCCGCGCTCGGGCGCACGTATTCGAAGAACGCGCAGCGCGGCGTCTTCAAGACCACGGACGGTGGCAAGACGTGGAGGAAGGTTCTGTACAAGGACGACATCACGGGCGCCGTGGATCTGGTCTTCGCGAACGATGGGAAGACCGGCTTCTGCGCGCTGTGGGAGCACTACACGCGTCCGGGCGGCGCTCGGGCGGCGATTGAATCGAGCGGGTTCGCGGGCGTTTTCAAGACCACGGATGGCGGCGACACCTGGGCGCAGGTGACGGACGGGTTGCCCACAGGGCGCCTGGGACGCATCGGCGTGGCGGTGAGCGGAGACGGGAAGAAGGTCTTCGCCATCGTCGCGGGCGGCGGCGGCTTTGGGGGCGGCGGCGGTGCGGGCGGCGGTGGCGGATTGTTCCGCTCCGATGACGGCGGCGCGCACTGGTCGCGCAGCACCACGGACACGCGCATCACCGGCAGCGGCTATTTCAGCCGCGTCTTTCTGGACCCGCAGAATACAGACGTGGTCTATGTGGCGCAGACTTCGCTCTACCGTTCCAACGACGGCGGCAAGACGTTCGCGAGCTACAAGGGCGCGCCGGGCGGCGACGACAATCACGCGCTGTGGATCGACCCGACAGAGGGCAGCCGCATGATCATGGCGAGCGACCAGGGTGCGACCATCAGCATGGATGGCGGCAAATCCTGGAGTTCCTGGTACAACCAGCCGACGGGGCAGATCTATCATCTCTCCACCGACAATCGCTACCCGTATTGGGTCTACGGCACACAGCAGGATAGCGGCAGCGTAGCGACGCTGAGCCGCGGCGATTATGGCGAAATCACGTTCATGGATTGGGATCCGGTGGGCGGCTACGAGTTCGGCTACATTGTGCCGGATCCGCTGAATCCGAACCTGGTGTATGCGGGCGGACCGAGCCGGGGGCTGGTGCGCATCGACCGCAGCAACCGGCAGGTGGCGACGATCTCCGCCAACGTGACGCGCGATACGCCATACCGCGCCGCGACCAATCCGCCTCTGGGCTTTTCGCCGCACGATCCGCACGCGCTGTATTGGGGAGCGCAGATGCTGCTGGAGACGCGTGACGCCGGGGTGCATTGGAAGGCCATCAGCCCGGACCTGACGAAGCGCGCCGATACTCCGGCGCCGGCGGAAGCTCCGGCCGAACCGGCGCTGCCCGCGCGTCCGCGCGCCGCGGAGCAGCAGGAGACCATCGCGCCGATGAACCGCAGCGCGATCAACACCTTCTCGCTTTCGCCGGTGACGGCGGCTGTGATCTGGGCGGGCACGAACAACGGCGTCATCCAAGTGACGAAAGACGGGGGCGCGACGTGGCAGGATGTGACGCCTCCGGGCCTCGGAGCGCTGACGCAGATCAGCCTGATCGAGGCCTCTCACTTCGATGCGGGCACCGCGTACGCGGCGGTGGACCGTCACGATGAGAATGATTTCAAGGCCCACATTTATCGCACGCGCGATGGCGGCAAGACGTGGGTGGATACGGCGGCCGGCATCGCGGATGGCGATTTTGCGCGCGCCGTGCGCGAAGATCCGGTGCGCAAGGGCCTGCTCTACGCGGGGACGGAAAACGCGACCTACGTTTCGGTGGATGACGGCGATCATTGGTCATCGCTGCGCCTCAATATGCCGCCGGCATCGGTGCGAGATCTGGTGGTGCACGGCGACGATCTGGTGGCGGCGACCTACGGACGCGCCTTCTGGATTCTTGACGACGTGACACCGCTGCGGCAGGTGGAAGGCACGCTGACCGTGAAGCAGACCACGCTGTTCCGCCCGGAAAAGGCGCTGCGCGTGCGCCTGGATCTGAATCAGGATACGCCGATTCCACCCGAGATGCCCGCGGGAACGAATCCGCCGAACGGCGCCATCATCGATTACTTCCTGAGCGCGGCGCCGGGCGATGAGGTCACGCTGGCAATCTACGATGGCGCGGGCGGCTTGGTGCGGCAGTACTCCACCAAGCCCGAGCCGGGAATCTCGGAGCCGCCTCCGAACGTGCCGGACTATTGGCTGGGGCACCCGGAATCGCTCACCAAGAGCGCAGGGCACAACCGTTTCGTGTGGGACCTGCGCTATGCGGCGCCGCCGGTGCTGCGGCACGAATACCCCATCTCCGCGCTTTACCAGAACACGCCGGCGCTGCCGTTGGGTGCGCTGGTCACGCCGGGAACCTACAAGGTGCGGTTGACGGCCAGCGGCAAGAGCTACGAGCAGCCACTAGTGGTGAGCCTGGACCCGCGCGTGGACGTAACCGGCGATGCGCTAAAGCAGCAACTGGATCTGGAGACGAAGGTCATCGACCTGGTGGCGGGCAGCTACGACTATTACCGCAAAGCCGTGCAACTGCGGCAGGCGATCGCAGGCGATCAGAAGGAACTGGAGCCGAAGACTGGAACGGAAGCTGCGATTGCCGCGCTGAAGGAGTTCGACCAGAAGGCGCAGCGCCTGCAGGGATCCGAGGGCGGCTTTGGCGGCGGTGGAGGCGGCGGGCGAGGTGGCAGGCAGGCTCCGGCGTTCGCGGCGCTCAATCGCAACCTCGGCTCGCTGGCGAATGTGGTGGATGGGCAGGATGCGGCGCCGACTCCGGCAATGCAGGCGGCGTACGAGGGTTACTGCAAGGATCTGATCACGGCCGTACAGAGCTGGAACGAACTCATCCGCACGGACTTGGGGAAGTTGAACGGCCTGCTCTCGCAGCAGAAATTGAGCGCGCTGCGTGGGGAGGCGCTGCCGGTACCGGCGTGTAAATAAAAATCCGCTCCCTCGCGTTCAATACCCGGGACGTGAGGGAGCGGATTGATTGTCGAAATAAATTAGCCCTTTTTGCCGGGGGCGGCGGGCTTGAGACCCATCTTCTCGATTTCGTTGAAGTGGACTTTGCGGCCTTCATCCATCGCCAGGTTCGAGAGGATGACCGCCACGGAATCCGCCATGCCGACCTCGAGATTGGCCTTGGGCTTCTCGCCGGTGCGGCAGCAGTTGAAGAAGCTTTCCAGCTCGATATCGACCGGGTTGCGGTGTTCTTCCTGCACCATGACGCCCTTGGTGGTGAGCCAGCGGCGGGCGAACTTGACTTCCTTATCGAGGAAGCTTTCCTTGCCGGTGAAATCCAGATCGCCGGTCATGATGGGGATGGGCGTGCTGGAACCGCCGCTGCCGACCATGGTGGCGCCGGCGACGAAGGCCTTCTTCTTTTCGCCCGCTTTGGTTGTTTCCGCTACAGCCTTTGGGGGCTCCCGATACCACCACGCGATGGGCGGATGCACGTCTTCACCTACGGTGATTTCGATGGTGCCTTCGGTACCCATGATGATCTCGCCCATCTCCGGACGCTGGGCATTGAAAAAGGGCAGGAAGCTGTTGGTGCTGACCGAGGAATAGGTCATCTTCTTGCCGCCGGGGTAGGAGTAGATCAACTGGATGTTGTCATAGACATCGCGGCCGTCTTTCAGCGTGTCGAGGCCGCCCAGGCCCATCACGAAATCGGGCGAGGAGTTGAACATCCAATCCGCCACGTCCACCTGATGGGAGGTGAGTTCGGCGGTGAGGCCGCCGGACATGGAGCGGAAGACACGCCAGTTGGCGATGTTGCTTTCGCCGCCGGGCTTCATGGTCCACAGGGAACTGGGCTTGTTGACCATGTTGCGGTGCCACTGCGCGTGAATGTGTTTGACGTCGCCGAGGATGCCCTTCTCGACCATGCTCTTCACGGTCTGGTAGAAGTAGCTGTAGCGGCGCTGCAGGCCGGTCTGCAGAATCTGCTTGGGGCGCTCGGCGCAGAGCGCGCGCAGGGCATGCACTTCTTCGGGTTTGAAGACGAGGCACTTTTCGCAGAAGACATGCTTGCCGCTGAGGAGAACGTCGCGCGTCAGCGGGAAGTGCATGAAAAGCGGCGTGGTGACGAAGACCGCGTCCACATCCTTCTGGGACAGGAGCTCGCGATAGTCCTTGAAAGTCTTGGGATTGGTGCCGATGGTATCGACGCCGTGTTTCAGGTTGTCGGCGTTGATGTCGCAGACGGCGACGCAACGTCCGTTATCGATGCCCTTGAGGTGTTTCAGCAGGTAGCTGCCACGGCTGCCGGTGCCGATCATGCCGAACTGCACCTGGTCGTTGGCGGCGCGCACCTTCTGAATGCCGGGGAAGCCTTGGACGGCGGGGATGACGGCGGCTGCCGCGGCGGTCACCGCTCCGGCGGTCTTCACGAAATCGCGGCGTGAGACATCTTGGTCGTGGGCCATGTTAAGGGCACCTCATTCTGTGATTTTCCCCGATTGTAGCATGTGGTTTTTGTTGCGCGTGGCGGGGTCTCACGAGTGGAACTTTTCAAACGTACGCGGATTGTAAGCCCAGTGGAATTCCAGCTCATAACTCATGGAGCGCGCCAGGCCGTCCAGGTCCGGAAACAGCGTGGCATAGGTGATATTCATGCGATAGAGTTCGCGCATGCCCACTTCGCGTACGGCGTTGGTGAGAATGAACTTGGCGAGAATGTTCTCCTGGTCGCGATCGCTCAGTATCTCCTCGATCGGCACATCGAGCACGCTGGGCACGGCGAAGGTGCCGGATTGGGCGATCAGGCGGCGGTTCATGGTGTGCGGTTCGCCCATCCAGATGAAGCGCTCACTGCCCTTGAGATAGTGGCGGTCGAAGTTGTCTTTGATGCGCGGGTCGATGCGCTTGCGGCGGTCGGCGCGGTTGGCGTTGACGGCGGCGGGGTTCATCGCCCAGACCACGCCATCGTGCAGGGTCCGCTCCAGCGCGAAGAAAGCGGCCACGTAGGGGGACCAGGTGAAATCGAGCAGGCGGGTGGGCGCGCCGTGGTGCTGCATCAGGGCGAGCCACTGAAAATCGTCATCGGGCTCGGGAGGCTGCTGCAGGAACTGGTGCGCCTTGCGTTTGAAGACGCGCAGGATGCGCCGCTCCTGGTCGGCCCAGGCGCGCTGATCGACGCCGAAATTCTGCAGGTAGCGGGAGAGGGAACTGTAGAGCGGCCAGCGCTCGTCGCGTTCGCCGCGAAATGCCCAGTTGGAATAGGGAGGTTGCACCACGAGCTTGAGAAACGACTCCCAGGTGGTCAGCCGGAAGACGCGGTAAGAGGCGGGTGGCTGTTTGGCGGAGGGCATCTGCTTCCTATCCTAACCATACCGCGCCACAGTAAAAAAGTCGCCGCGGAGGTGACCCGGGGGGTTACCTTGGGCAAGGTGAAAGCGTCTACACTGGGTTCACACCAAGTCGGCGTGGGTGCGCCGAGTTGTGTCCGAACACCGAAGAAGGAGATCGTTTATGTACCGGATGACCAGATTCGCGCTGCTGGCCGTATGCGCCGCAGCCCTCGCTTCCGCCCAGGACGAGCCGCCCGCACAGGCGCCGGCCGGGGGCGGAGGCGGCCGCGGAGGTTTCGGGGGCGCTGCCGCCGCCAATGCCGATCCGCAGCCGTACGACCGCGTGATCACCAAGGACGCGAAGACCACGAAGGGCCTGTTTACCGTCCACCAGATCAAGGAACGTTTCTACTACGAGATTCCCAAAAGCGAGCTGGGCAAGGAACTGCTCTGGAACTCGCAGATCGCCAAGACCACAGCGGGCGCAGGATATGGCGGCGGGCAGCTGGTGGACAAGGTCATCCGCTGGGAGCTCAAGGGCAATCGTGTACTGATGCTGGACATCAACTACGGCCTGACGGCAGACCCCAGTGAGCCGATCGCGATGGCCGTGAAGAACGCGAACAATGATGCGATCATCCAGGCCTTTCCGGTGGCGGCATTTGCCAAGGACGGCGCGCCGGTGATCGAAGTCACGCGCCTGTTCACGGGCGACCTGCAGGAGTTCAGCGCGCGCCAGCGCCTGGGCGCGACGGGCGTGGACAATACCCGCACCTTTATCGAGCACATCAATCCCTTCCCGGATAACATCGAAGCCGAAGTCACCGTGACCTACACGCGCACGGCGGGCGGAGCGGCGACGGCCGGCGGCGGCCGCGGCGGCGGGTTGGGCGGCGGACAGATGCGGCCTGGTTCAGCCACGATCGTGATGCACCACAGTATGGTGCGCCTGCCCGAGAAGCCGATGATGCCGCGCCTCTTTGACGAGCGCGTGGGCTACTTCACCACCAGCACCATGGATTATTCGCGCAGCGAGTACAAGGCGGAACGCACCCGCTACATCGCGCGCTGGAGACTGGAAAAGAAGGACCCTTCGGCCGCAGTCAGCGAACCGGTAAAGCCGATCGTCTATTACATCGACGCGGCGACACCCAAGAAGTGGATTCCGTGGCTGAAGAAGGGAATCGAAGACTGGAACGAAGCCTTCCTGGCGGCGGGTTTCAAGAACGCCATCATCGGCAAGGCCGCGCCCACGGCGGCGGAAGATCCCTCGTGGAGCCCGGAAGACGTGCGCCATTCGGTGATCCGCTGGCTGCCTTCGACCACCGAGAATGCGAGCGGTCCGCACATCAGCGACCCGCGCACCGGCGAGATTCTGAACGCGGACATTCAGTTCTATCACAACGTAATGAACCTGGCCCGCGACTGGTACTTCGTACAGGTTGGTCCACTGGATCCGCGCGCGCAGAAACTGCCGCTGCCGGACGATCTGATGGGGCGCCTGCTGGAATACGTGGTGGCGCACGAAGTGGGTCACACGCTGGGGTTCCAGCACAACATGAAGGCCAGTTCGATGTATCCGTTCGAGAAGATCCGCGACAAGGAATGGGTCCACAAGATGGGCCATACGCCTTCGATCATGGATTATTCGCGATTCAACTACGTGGCGCAGCCGGAAGACGGCATTGCCGTGGAAGACCTGATTCCGCGCATCGGACCGTATGACGTGTGGGCGACCATGTGGGGCTACTCGCCGATTCCCGGCGCGAAGACTCCGGACTCGGAGAAGCCGACGCTCAACAAGTGGAGCAAGGAACAGGACGATAAGCCGTGGCTGCGCTTCTCCACCGCCAACGCGGCGGGCAGCGATCCTGGTGAAGAAACCGAGGCGGTGGGCGATGCCGATGCGGTGAAGGCGACCGCGCTGGGCGTCAAGAACCTGCAGCGCGTGACCAAAAACCTGATGGCTTCCACAGCCTACAAAGAAGGCGACACCTACGAGCAGTTGAGCGAACTCTACGGACGCGTGCTCAGCCAGTGGAGCACGGAGATGACCCACGTCGCGGGGATCATCGGCGGCTTCAACAGCCAGGAGAAGGTAGTCGGGCAGGAGGGACGCATCTTCAATCTGATTCCGAAAGAGAAGCAGCAGACGGCGGTGAAGTTCCTGATGGATGCCGCCTTTGCCACGCCCAACTGGATGATCGACGAAGAGATTCTGCGCCGCATCGAACCGGTGGGCGTGATCGACCGGATCCGCAACGCGCAGACCCGGATTCTGACCACGCTGTTGAACTCGGCGCGCTTCGCCCGCCTGGTGGAGCAGGAGGCGCTGGATGGCGCCCTGGCCTACTCGCCGGTCGAGTTCCTGAGTTCGGTCCGCAAGGGCGTGTGGCGCGAACTGGATGCGCCGGCGGTGAAGATCGATGTCTACCGCCGCGAACTGCAGCGCGCGTACCTTCACGAGATCGGCAACAAGCTGAGCCCGGTGGAGCGCGCAGCCACCCCGGCCTTCCCGACCCCGGAAGGGGAAACGCCGCAGCTCCGCGTGACCTCGGCTGGCGATGAGAAGCCGATGTACCGCGCCGAACTGCGCTCGCTCTCGACCGCGATCACGGCGGCAATCGCGAAGACGACGGACCACGAAACCAAAGCGCACCTGGAAGCGAGCAAGGACGAGATCGCCAAGATCCTGGATCCGAAGTTCGCGCCTGCCACTCCGGCGGCCGGTGCGGTGATGGGTGGCCGCGGCGGGATTCGCCGGTAGTATCCCAATCCTTATAGCCGCGGCGCCGGGAAGCTTCCGGGGCCGCGGCTGTCAAGGAGTAGTTGCCAGGGCTGTTTTCTGCTTTCCCTCCGCATCGAAATTCCCCGCATCCAGCCACGCTTCGAATCTCTGTTTCCGTTCCGGCCACTCCGTGTCCAGCATGGAATACCACGCGGTATCGCGGTTCTTTCCCTTGACGATCATGTGCTGCCGGAAGACGCCTTCAAAGGTGAACCCAAGGCGGAGCGCGGTACGGCGCGAGGGCGCGTTGAGCGAATCGCACTTCCACTCATAGCGGCGGTAGCCCAACTCGTCGAAGACGTAGCGGGCCATCAGGTACATGGCCTCGGTGGCGCCGGCGGTTCTTTGCAGGCGCGGTAGATAGAGGATGTTGCCGATTTCAATCACGCCGTGGGCTGGCTCGATGCGCATCAGCGAGCAGTAGCCGGCGGGCGCTCCGGCATCGAGGATGGTGAAGAAGAGCGGATCCTCGGAGGTGGCGCGGCCGCTCAGCCATTCGCGAAATTCGGCCTCGTCGGAGTAAGGCCCGTTGAAGAGATAGCGCCACAGTTCGGTGTCGCGCGATCCGGCAAAGAGGGCGGAGGCGTGCGCTGCCACATCGACGGGGACGATTTTCACGTGTTGCCCGGAAAGTTGGATCCGTTGCGGCCGGTTGCTCATCACATCATCGTAGCGCCCCCGCGTGCGATCATAGGAAATTCATGCATAATCCCCACATTGAGAAGCATTTTGAGGCATCCGACACGGTCCGCGACGTAGTGATCGGGATGTCCGACGGGCTGACGGTTCCGTTTGCGCTGGCGGCCGGCTTGACGGGCACGGCGATGGCCACGAGCAAACTGGTGGTGGTGGCGGGGCTGGCGGAAATCGCGGCCGGATCCATCGCCATGGGGCTGGGCGGGTATCTGGCGGCGCGCACGGATCGGGACCATTACGAGAACGAACGGCTGCGCGAGGTCCGCGAGACGGTCGAATTGCCGCAGAAGGAACGCGACGAGGTGGCGGACGTGTTTCGCGAGTACGGCATGACGGAAACGGACCTGAAGCCGGTGGTGGACGCGATCTGTTCCGACCAGAAGCGCTGGGTGGATTTCATGATGAAATTCGAATTGGGTTTCGAGGAGCCAGATCCGCTGCGCGCGCGCAACAGCGCGGTGACTATCGCCGTCAGTTACATTCTGGGCGGAATGGTGCCGCTCTCGTCATATATGTTCGTGGACGATCTGCATCAGGCGCTGGTGGCTTCCGTGGCGGTGACGCTGCTGGCGCTGTTCCTGTTCGGATATTTCAAGGGGCGGCTGACGGGGATTTCGCCGTTTCGGGGCGGGTTGCAGACGGTCGTAATCGGCGGGCTGGCGTCGGCTGCCGCGTTCGGGCTGGCAAGGTGGATCAGTTAAGCGCACCGGCGCTGGACCGCACTCCGCGGCGGGCGTTTTTCTTCATGCCGCTGGCCTTCGCCGGACTGATGGCGATGTGGTGGCGGAGCGAACGCACGCTGCCGGATTCGCGGCAGAGCGGGAAGGGCGGCGCGGTGCGGCTGGCGATCTTCTCGGATAATGGAAAAAGAGGGGAGACCATCCAGGTGAATAAGATCGAAAAAAGCGACGCCGAGTGGCAGAAGGAACTGACGCCGGAAGAGTTCGCGGTGGCGCGCAAGAAGGGCACGGAGCGGGCGTTTACAGGGCGCTACTGGGACAATCATGCGAGTGGAATCTACCGCTGCGTGTGTTGCGGCAACGCGCTCTTCCGGAGCCAGGCGAAGTTCGAGAGCGGCACGGGCTGGCCCAGTTTCTGGGAACCCGCGGCGGCGGAGAACGTGAGCACGGAGACCGATACCAGCCTCTTCATGCGGCGGACGGAAGCGCTATGCAGTAAGTGCGATGCGCACTTGGGCCACGTGTTTGAGGATGGGCCGGCGCCCACGGGTCTGCGCTACTGCATTAATTCGGCGGCATTGCGGTTTATCCCCGAGAAAGATTAGTCACTCCCCTAATCCATTTCCGGGATTCTGCCGATAAGGGTTGCAGAGCCGAACCTTTATCATGCGCCGCCCGCGGAAATTCACGCTTGGATTCAAACTGATCGCCAGCTTTGGCGCCCTTCTTGCCCTGGTGGCTCTGTTGGGGGGCATTGCCATCTTCACGATTCAGGGCCTCGGCGGCTCGCTGGACTTCGCGGTCAGCTCCGCGGCGAAGAAGATGAAACTGCTGGCGGAGATGGAATCCGGCGTGGAAATGATGAGGATTCACGCGGGGCTGGCGGAAATTTCGCTGTTGAATAGCAAGAACGCCGGCAAGAATCTGGGCGAGGTCTATGGTACGCAATGTACTTCTTGCCACACCATGGACCGGGTCAATTCCAATCAGCAGATCTTCGAGAGCGCCTCCGCCCGGGTGGTGCGGCAGGCTGGAGAGTTGCGCCATTATCCGCTGAGCGCCAAAGAGAAGTTGGCGCTGGCGGATCTGGTAGGCGCTGTAACTGCCTGGACACCCTACTACCAGCGATACCTTTCGCTGGCGGAGAGAGATCAATTCCCGGATGCGCACGTGATCATGGTGGAACAGATCTATCCTCTTCTGGGAAAACTAAGCCAAGCTTCGGAGGTTCTTAATGGAGAACAGGAGGCGGCGCTGAAGGCATTGCAGCGGGAGTCCCAGCGGCAGGCGGGAAGCAGCCTCTGGCGGGTAGCCATTGCTGTGTTCCTGGCCCTGCTGGCGGGCCTCCTCGGACTCTGGGTGGTGCGGCAGGTAAGCGGCACGCTGCGCTCCCGTGCGGAGGAGTTGCTGGAAATGAGCGCGCAGGTGGCGGGCACGGCTGGGGAGATCTCCCAATCTAATGAGTCTCTGGCGCAAGGCGCGTCCGAGCAGGCTGCGTCCATTGAAGAGACATCCGCCGCCACGATGGAAATCACGATGGCCACGCAGGACAATGTGCAGCGCACCGCTGCGGCCGCACAGGGAATGGCGGCGGAGGCGCAGGCGGCACTGGACGCCGACCAGAAGCTCAATGATGCCATGGCCTCCATGAAAGAGATGGTGGTTTCAAGTGAACGCATCTCCCGCATTATCCGGACTATTGACGAAATCGCGTTTCAGACCAACATCCTGGCGCTGAATGCGGCGGTAGAGGCGGCGCGCGCCGGCGAGGCGGGACTCGGATTCAGTATTGTGGCCGAAGAGGTGCGCAATCTGGCGCGGCGTAGTGCAGTGGCGGCAAAGGATACGGCGGAACTGGTTTCCGGATCGGTGGAGAGCAGCAACTCTGCCAGCGCGCGTCTGGAAGAGGTGACAAAACTGGTGCACGTGATGACGGGACGGATCAAGGGTGTGAGAGAGCAGATCGACGAGGTGAACCAGAGCGGCCAGCAGCAGGCGCGTGGTCTGGATCAGATCGCGAAAAGCATGAACCAGATGGAGCAATTGACCTCATCAACGGCGGCGCAGACGGAGGAGCGCGCGGCGGCGAGCGTGCAGCTATCCGCGCAATCTTCGGCGCTGCGGGATGTGGTGGCGAGCCTGCGATCGATGTTCTGACAATCGATGTTCTGACAATCGATTTCTGACAAGCGATGTCCTGACAAGCGATGTCCTGCCGGGGTGGACAGGTGATAAGCTGTCGGGTGCTATGCGGCAGGCGCGAATTGCGGTAATCGGCAGCGCGAATATCGATCTGGTGACCTATACCGATCAGTTTCCGCGACCGGGTGAGACGATTTTCGGACGTGAATTCAGCCTCGGGTTTGGAGGTAAGGGCGCCAATCAGGCGTTCGCGGCCCGCCTGTGCGGGGCGGAGGTCGCGATGGTGGCGCGGGTGGGGGATGACCTGTTCGGGCCCGCCACAATCGAAAACTTCAGCGCCGCGGGAATCGACGTGAGCCGGGTGCTGGAAACGCCCGGTGTATCGAGCGGCGTCGCACCCATCTTCGTCGAGCCCAACGGGCAGAACCGCATCTGGGTGGTCAAGGGCGCCAACGACAAACTCACTCCAGCCGATGTAGATGCGGCGGCGGAGACCTTGAAGCACGTGGACTTCCTGGTCTTGCAGTTGGAGATTCCGGTGGAGACCGTCTACTACGCGCTCCTTTTTGCGCGCGAACACGGTTTGGGTTCGATTCTGAATCCGGCGCCGGGTCAGGCGCTCGATCTGGCCCAGGTTGCGGCCGCGGATTACGTGATCCCGAATGAGACCGAAGCCGAGGCGCTCACGGGAATCGCGGTGCGCACCGTCGACGATGCCAGGGCAAGTGCGCGTAAATTGTTAGACGGCGGCGTGCGGCGGGTGATCGTGACGCTGGGAGCGAATGGCGCGCTGTACGCGGACGCGGATGGAATGGAGCACATTCCTCCCTTTGCCGTGCAGCCAGTGGATACGACCGGCGCGGGCGATGCCTTCATCGGCAGCCTGGCCTGTTTCCTGGCCGAAGGCAGTGAGCGTCCGGAAGCGTTACGGCGCGCCAATCTCTACGCGGCGCTCTCCACGCTTGGGCCCGGCACCCAGAAGTCCTTCTTCACCCGCGAACGCTTCGAAGCCCAGTGGGCCGCACGCGGGTAAGGGGCAGCACGCGGGTAAGGGGCAGCACGCGGGTAAGGGGCAGCGCGCCCTGCCCTTCGAAGCGACAATCCGGCCCTGAAACGCAAAAAGGCGGCTGTCGCGATGCTGCGCAGCCGCCATCTTACAGCAAAGTGGAATCTGGTCTAAGTAGCGCTGCGCTTAGTCTTAAGTTCGCGCTCCGTAGGACCATCGGGGCCCTGCATGGTGAACTTCAAGGTAAGTTCGTCGCCGGAAACTGTGCCGTTGTACTTGGTCTCCATGACGCCGTTCGGCGTTTCACGCTTCACGGTGAAAGTGACCTTATCGCCATCGATCTTGCCGTCTGAGATCTCGATTGCGGCGGGAGCAGCGCCGCCACGTCCCATACCGCCGGTCATGCTGCCGGTGAGTTTCGAACCCTCGGCTTTCAAGGTAAAGACCGTCTGCCGGGGAGGTCCGCCATTGCGGCCGGGTTGCTCGGCCACCCACTTGCCGGAGACATCCGCTGCAAGCAGAGCGAATGCGGCGACAAGTGCTAACGTTACGACAAATAACAGCTTCTTGGTCATAGTGAACAGTGAGGCGTCCGGGGATGCAGGGATGTTACCGCGCCAAAAGCGAATGGCGGCCAACCCCGAAGGGCAGCCGCCATCTGCACTGCGAAAACCGGGCCTCAGACTAGGTGGTGGAGCGCTTCGCGACCACTTCGGTCGTGACCGGCGTGCCGTCCTGGCCGTTGCGGGTGACCTTCAACTTCAGTTCGTCGCCGGAGACCGTACCCGTGTACTTGGTCTCCATGACGCCGTTCGGCGTTTCACGCTTCACGGTGAAAGAGATCTTGTCGCCATCCACTTTGCCATCCGTGATTTCGGTCGGAGGAGGAGGAGCATCGCCACCGCGTCCCATACCAGGGATCTGGCCGGTCAACTTGGCGCCATCGGCCTTCAAGGTGATGGTCACCGGGCGGCCGGGTCCACCGCCGCGTCCGGGCTGTTCATAGGTCCACTTGCCGGAGACGTCCGCCGCCATAAGGGCGAAGGATGCGACCAGCAGAATCGTTATTACAAAAAGCAGCTTTTTGGTCATAGTGATCATTTAGGCGTCGTCCGGGCCTCGGGGGTTACCGGTTGCGGGTGGCGGACCGGAAGGCATTCTGCTCCAAGGGTGGCGGCAAGTTGCCACCGTCCGCTGGACATCAGAATAAAATAGATTGATAATAAAAGACTTAGGAGTTTTGAATTGTGGCATATCGCGTGCCATAGTTCCAGTGGGCCGTCGCACGCCCCCGCCCCGGCGGGACCGGGCCTGTCAGTTAGCTGAAAGATATTTAATGCCGCACACACGAGCACGCGCCGCAAGCATCGCCTGGAGCCTGGCGATTCTGCTGGCCGCTGCGTCCGCCGGCATCCTGGTGGACTGGCGCGCGCCCGGTTTGGGGCGCTACGCCACGGATTGGCTGATGCGCGCACGCGGTCCGCTGCCGGTACCGGACGATATCGCGCTCGTAGCCATTGACGAAGCCAGCATGGCGCGGTTCGGGCGCTTCCCCTGGTCGCGGCAAGTGGTGGCGCGGAGCATTGATGCGCTGGCTGCCGCGCATCCCAAAGTGGTTGCGCTGGACGTGTTGTTCACCGACGCCACCACGCAGGAAGACGACGACAACCTGGCCCGCTCCATCGGCCGGGCCGGAAATGTGGTTGTGGCCGCGCAACTGACCGATTCGCCGGTGCATGGCGGTCCTTCGCGCTGGCTGCTGCCGCTGCCTGCGCTGGAGCGAGCCGCTGCGGGGGTCGGTCATGTGAACGCGCAGACCGAACTGGACGGCATCGTGCGGCAAATTGCGGTGCGCCTGGCGGACGATGGCGGACACACGTTTCGCGCCATGGCTGTGGAAGCGGTGCGGGTAGCCGATGCCACGGCGGAAGAGGGCATCACCGACGATCAGCGCGCCCTGCTGCTGGGCGGGCGCACGATTCCGCTCGACACGACGCCGCCATCGGTGGAGATTGAACCCTCCTCTTCCACGCACGTGCTGCATGGCGGGCGGATGACGATCGATTTCATCGGACCCGCGGGTTCTTTCAACCCCGCGACCTACAGTTTGGCGGACGTGGTGGCGGGCAAGGTCCCGGCTGAGCGCTTCCGTGGAAAGTACGTCCTGATCGGCGCGACCGCGGCTTCCTTGGGTGACCGCGTCGCTTCCCCGTTCGTAAGGTATACCGATTCTCGGGCGGATCAGCATGGCTCGCTGATGCCGGGCGTGGAAGTGCTGGCCAACAGCATCAATGTAATCCTGCGCTCGCGTTTCTATTCGGCCACGCCAGACCTCTCCGCCTTCTTTTGGGCGGCGCTGGTGGCGCTGCTGACCCTGGTGCTGCTGGATCGCGCGCAGGGCGGGCACGAGGTCTTCAAGCAACTGGGCGTGCTGCTGGGGATGGGGTTACTGGTGGTCGGTGGCAGCTACGCCGCCCTGTTGCATCTGCTGGTCTATCCGCCGCTGGTGCCGTGCATGGTGGCCTTTGGCTGTGCGGGGGTGCTGGGTTTGCTGCACCGCTCGCTCGAGGCGAGTGCGCGCCTGGATTCGAACATCGCGGAACTGGCGCTCTCCGGAGACTTGCTGGCGCCTGCTGGACCGGGCATTCCGGGACCGTACCACTGGGCGGAAGGCGGTCCGGTGTCGCTTTCGCGCGGCTGGCTGCCTCGAGGCTTGGAATGGAAGGCGCGGATTCTCAGCGATTTGAACGCGCGGTTGCTGGACCGGGCCAAGTTCGTGAACTTCGCCCTGCGCTCGGTGGAAGACGGATTGCTGATTGCCGACCCGGGCGGCCTGATCACCTTCGCGAATCGCAGTGCAGGCACGATTCTGGGAACTCCGGCGCGCGGCATGGTGGGGCAGAACCTGACGCAGCGGCTGGCCGGTTTCGTGGATGCGGAGACGCTGGCCCGCCTGGTGGCGGAACACGGGCACTTTGAACGCGAGATCTCGTTGCGCGGGCTGCGTCCCATGCACTATACGCTGCGGCTGGCGGCAGTCTCGGCCGATGAAAATGGCGCGGGACCGGTTTTGGGGATTGTGGCTTCGCTTTCCGACGTGACCCGGCAACACGAATTGCAGCAGACCAAGAACGATGTGATCTCTCTGGTTTCCCACGAAATGCGCACGCCGCTGACGGCGATTCAGGGCATGACGGAACTGCTGGCGGCCTATGATGTGGAGCCGGCGCGGCGCCGTGAGATGAACCTCGCCATCAACGACGAGGTCAAGCGCCTGACGCGCATGATCACGCAATACCTGGACATCACGCGCCTGGAAAGCGGGGCCACGGAGATGCGGTTTTCTCCGGTGCGCGTGGAAACACTCCTGGAACGTATTCTGATCCTGATGGAACCCGTTGCGGGACAGCGCTCGATCCAACTGGTGCGCGAGTTTTCCGCCGGCCTGCCACCGGTGCTGGCGGATTCGGACCTGCTCTCCCGCGCGGCGGAGAACCTGATCTCTAATGCCATCAAGTACAGCCCCGATGGCACCTCGGTCACGGTGGCGGCGCGCGCGGAAGAGGACTGCGTCACGATCGAAGTGACGGATCACGGGTATGGCATTCCAGAGGCCGACCTGGGCAAAGTATTCGAGAAGTTCTATCGCGTACCGCGCGTGCAGGATGCCGGTGTGCCCGGCACCGGGCTTGGCCTGCCGATGGTGCGCGAAATCGCCGAACTGCATCACGGGTCCATTTCCGTGAAGAGCGAGGTCAACCACGGTTCCATTTTCACTTTGCGGATCCCCCGCAATGAGGCCCATACAGAGTCATAACCATGTCCAAACAGCCACACATTCTAGTTGCCGACGACGAGCGATCGATCCGCTTGATGCTCGAAACCGGCCTGACCTTGAACGGCTTCCAGGTAACGGCGGTGCGCAACGGCCGCGAAGCGCTGGAGGCAATGAAAACGGGCGAGTTCGACGCGGTGCTGAGCGATATTTACATGCCCGACCTTGGCGGTCTGGAACTGGTGGATTCCCTTCGTGCGGCCGACGCCACGCTGCCGATCGTGTTGATGACGGCACAAGGCTCGCTGCAGGTAGCGGTGGAAGCGGTGACGCGCGGGGCGAGCGATTTCATTGGCAAGCCGTTCGATATTTCGGCGGTGGTAGAGTTGCTGAAGCGCCTGCTGGAAGCTCGTCGGGAAGCCGATGCGGTGCCCGCGGCGAACCCTGCCGATGAACTCCGGCTGGCCGGACTGGTGGGGCGCAGCGCCCCCATGATCATGGTGTTCAAGCTGATCGCGCAGGCCGCACGCACCGAAGCCACGGTGCTGATTCTGGGCGAAAGCGGCACCGGTAAGGAACTGGTGGCGCGCGCGATTCACGATTTCAGCTCGCGCCGCGGACGGCCGTTTCTGAGCGTGAATTGCTCCGGGCTGACGGATACGCTGCTCGAAGCCGAACTCTTCGGCCACATGCGCGGATCTTTCACGGGCGCGACGGGTGAGCGCGCGGGGCTGTTCGAGGCGGCCGATGGCGGCACGCTATTCCTGGACGAACTGGCCTCCACCAGTCCGGCGTTTCAGGCCAGCCTGCTCCGCGTCCTGCAGAGCGGAGAGGTGCGCCGGGTGGGCTCCTCGCAGACCCGCAAGGTGAACGTGCGCGTAGTGGGTGCGAGCAACGCGCCGCTCCGCGACCTGGTCGCATCCGGCAGTTTCCGCTCGGACCTCTACTACCGGCTCAGCGTGTTGAGCATCGAACTGCCGCCGCTGCGGGCGCGGACGGGCGACGTGGAATTACTGACCGGCCACTTCCTGCAGCAGTTCCGCGAGCCTGGCGATGCACCGTTGCACCTGACCAAAGAGGCTGCGGATGCGCTGGCGGCCCACAACTTCCCGGGCAACGTGCGCGAGTTGGAGAACGCTCTGCGGCGCGCGGTGGCGCTCTCTTCCGGCGGTGTAGTAACGCTCGATTGCCTGCCGCCG
>CAIRBY010000920.1 GCA_903876865.1 uncultured Acidobacteriia bacterium | reverse complement strand
CCCGCACCTGGCCGAACTCTACGCGAAATATCACAGCCGTGGTTTCGAGATCATCGGCTTCGATGCCGAAGCTCTGGGCCAGCAACCCGAGGAGATCGATCGCGCGTTGCTCAAGGAGCAGGAATCGCGGGCTCGCCAGATTGTGGCTGCCCGCGGAGCCGTCTGGTCCCACGCCGCCAACGAGAGCGCCCTTCCGCTGGCTGCGCAGTTCGGCGCCAAAAGCCTGCCCACCAAGATTCTGATCGACGCGCAAGGCAGGGTGGTCGCGCGCATCAAGAAGGTGGAAGAATTGGATGCGCTGCTTTCCCGGTTGATCCATGCGAGCCGCTAACCTTACGCTCCTCTCCCTGCTCGTGCTCGCCGCTGCTGCGCCGGCGCCGGCGCAAGATCCCGTGAAATGGTCGGGGACCGCGCCGGCGGGCCGGAGTTTCCGCGCCGGCGAATCCTTCGCCGCCGAGGTCACGGCGCGGATCGATTCCGGCTGGCACATCTATTCCGTGACGCAGGGACCGGGCGGCCCCTTTCCGACCCGTTTCGCGCTGCCCGAACGAGAGCCCTTCCGGCTGAACGGCGCTGTCACCGGCCCGCAACCCAAGGTCGAGATGGATGCCAACTTCGGAATTCAGACCGAGTCGCTGGCGGGTGCTGTAGTCTTTGCTGTGCCCGTCATGGTTCAATCCGCGGCACCTGGCGCGCAACGTCTGCGGGTCAACGTGCGCTACCAGGCGTGCGACGAAGCCAACTGCCTGCCGCCACGCACCGATACGCTCGAACTGCCCGTCACCCTGCTGGAGGGCGGCCAGGCGCCGGCGCCCCCGCCAACCACTTCGCCCACTGAGAGTGGAGGGTTCCCTGCCTTCATTCTGCTGGCCATGACGATGGGTGGGCTGAGCCTGCTCACGCCCTGCGTCTTTCCGATGGTGCCCATCACGGTCTCTTACTTCACGCGCCATGCCGGCGCCGGACGCGGGCTGGCGGCACGCGACGCCGGCATCTACGCGCTCGGAATTATCCTCACGTTCACGGGCCTGGGGCTGAGCCTCGCGGCGCTATTCGGCGCGGCGGGCATCAACCGGTTCGCGGCCAACCCGTGGGTCAACCTGATGGTGACCGGTATCTTCCTGGGGTTCGCCTTCAGCCTCTTCGGCGCCTTCGAACTGGCCGTCCCTTCGGGATTGCTGAACCGGGCGGACAGCATGGCGCGCGGAGGCGAATCCGGCAAAGTGATCGGACTTCTGCTCATGGGACTCACCTTCTCCCTGACCTCATTTACCTGCACCGCGCCATTTGTGGGAACCCTGCTGGTCACGGCTTCGCAGGGCAAGTGGCTCGACCCGGCGATCGGCATGCTGGCCTTCTCCAGCGTCTTCGCGGCGCCGTTCTTTGTACTGGCGCTGGCTCCGCAACTGGTGGCGCAGTTGCCCCGGGCGGGCGGTTGGATGAATTCCGTGAAGGTGGTGATGGGCTTCCTCGAAGTGGCCGCCGCCATGAAGTTCCTCTCCAACGTGGACCTGGTCTGGCGCTGGAGCATCTTCACGCGCCAGACCGTGCTCGCGGTCTGGATCGCTACCGGAATTCTGACGGTGCTCTACCTGCTCGGCATCTTCCGTCTCTCCCACGATTCACCCGTCGAGCGCGTCGGACCCCTGCGCCTCGCCGCGGTGGCGTTCTTCCTCGCAGGCACCGTGGCGATGGTACCCGGACTCTTCGGACAGCGACTCGGCGAACTTGATTCTTTCCTGCCGCCCGAATCCGAGGAGCGCGCCGTGGCGGGGACAGTTCAGACCGGCGACGGGACCCACTGGATTCTCAACGATCTTGAGGCTGCGCGCGAGCAGGCGCGCCGTGAACAGAAGTTCGTGTTCGTCGATTTTACCGGCTATACATGCACCAACTGCCGCTGGATGGAAGCCAACATGTTCCCCCGCCGCGAAGTCCACGAGGAGATCGCGAAGTTCGTCGCGGTGCGCCTGTATACCGATGGCGACGGTGCGCTCTACGACCGTCAGCAGAAACTGCAGCAGGCCCTCTTCCACACCGTCGCGTTGCCGCTGTATGCGATTCTAAGGACCGACGGATCCCCGGTCGCGACGTTCCCCGGTCTGACTCGCAATCCGGCGGAGTT
>CAIRBY010000919.1 GCA_903876865.1 uncultured Acidobacteriia bacterium | reverse complement strand
GGGTTGGCAGGCTGAAGCCTACCCTACAACGGAGGGGCACGGGCGGGGTGCGGGTTGGCAGGCTGAAGCCTACCCTGCAACGGAGGGGCACGGGCGGTGCGGTGCTGCGTGGCGGGGAGAGCGGGCTTGCAGGATTAGGCATGGGCAGGGCGCTCCTGGAGGGCGAAGAAGACGCGTTCGGGGGTGAGGGGGGAATCGAGGGCGACGGGGCCGGGGGTGAGGGAGGCGATGGCGTCGCGGAGGGCTTCGCGGACGGAGAGGGCGAGCATGAGGGGCGGTTCGCCGACGGCCTTGCTGCCGAGGACTACGCCTGGTTCGGCGGCGCGGGGCAGGAAGTCGCAATGGAATTCGGCGGGCATCTCTGCCCAGGATGGCAGTTTATACGTAGATGCGCCATTGGTGGCGAGGCGGCCTTGTGCATCCCAGAGCAGTTCTTCGAGGGTGAGCCAGCCGACGCCCTGGAGGAAGCCGCCTTCGATCTGGCCGCGATCGATCAGGGGGGAGAGGCTCTCGCCGACGTCTTCGAGCAGGTCGGCGCGGAGGAGGCGGTACTGGCCGGTGAAGCGATCGATTTCGACTTCGGCGACGGCGGCGGCGTAGGCGAAGTAGTGGAAGGGGCGTCCCTGGAGGGTTTTGGGGTTGTGGTGTATCTCGGGGGTGCGGTAGAAGCCGGTGGCGAAGAGGGGGAGGCGTTCGCGATAGGCGGCGTCGGCGAGTTGGGCGAAGGTGAGGGAGCGGGCTGGGTGGCGGGCAGCGACGGAATCGAGGACGGCGCGGATCTGGCGGCAGGCATCGAGCACGGCTGCGCCATTGAGGTCCGAGCCGGAAGAGGCGGCGGTGGCGGAGGAGTTGGGGATCTTGTCCGTGCGGGTGGGCATGAGGCGGATGGCGGGGAGCGGGACGCCGAGGGTGGCGGCGGCGATCTGGCCGATTTTGGTGTAGAGGCCCTGGCCCATTTCGGTGCCGCCGTGATTGACCTGCACGCTGCCATCGCGGTAGACGAGGACGAGGGCGGCGGCCTGGTTGTAGTAAGTAGCGGTGAAGGAGATGCCGAACTTGACGGGGGTGATGGCGAGGCCGCGGCGGAGGTGGGGGTGGGTGGCGTTGAAGGCAGCGACGGCGGCGCGGCGCGAGTCGAAGTTGCTGGAGGCTTTGAGGGTGTTCCAGATGCGGGTGATGCGGTCGGCGTCTTTGACGGGCTGGCCGTAGTGGGTGGATTGGCCGGGCTGGTAGAAGTTGCGTTCGCGGACGGTGTGGGGCGGGAGGGCGAGGGTGCGGGCGATGCGATCGAGGACGTCTTCGATGACGAGCATGCCCTGGGGTCCGCCGAAGCCGCGGAAGGCGGTCTGGGAGGTCTTGTGAGTTTTGCAGACGCGTCCGGTGACTTCGAGGGCGGGGAGGAAGTAGGCGTTATCGATATGGAAGAGGGCGCGGGCGAGGATGGCTTCGGAGAGGTCGAGGCTCCAGCCGCCATCGGAGAAGAGGGAGACCTGGAGGGCGAGGATGCGGCCTGCGGCATCGAAGCCGGCGGAGAAGCGGGCAAGGAAGGGATGGCGCTTGCCGGTGGTGGCCATGTCGAGGCGGCGGGGCAGGCGGACGCGGACGGGACGCCCGGTCTTGTGCGCGCCGAGGGCGGCGATGGCGGCGCAGAGGTTGGCTTGGGTTTCCTTGCCGCCGAAAGCGCCGCCCATGCGCTGGCATTCGACGGTGACGGAGTGGCGGGGGAGGGCGAGGACGCGGGCTACGACCTCCTGAGTTTCGGCGGGGTGCTGGGTGCCGACGGAGAGCGAGATGGCGCCGCTGGGATCGAGCCAGGCGAGGGCGGCCTGGGTTTCGAGGTAGAAGTGTTCCTGTCCGCCGATGTGGATTTCGCCTTGGAGGCGGTGGGGCGCGAGGGCGAGCGCGGCGGCGGCATCCTCGCGGTGGATGGCGAGGGGCGGGTTGTGAAAGCTGCTGGCGGCGAGGGCGTCCTCGATGGTGAGGATGGCGGGGAGGGGACGGTACTCCGCGAGGACGGCGGCGGCGCCGAGTTGGGCGGCTTCGAGCGAGTCGGCGAGGACCCAGGCGACGGGTTGGGAGTGGAACTGGATGGTGGTGGGGAAGAGGGGTTCGTCGTGGCGGACGGGTCCGGTATCGGCTTCGCCGGGGACATCGGCGGCGGTGAGGACGGTGACGACGCCGGGGACGCGGAGGGCGGGGGCGGGATCGAGGAGGGTGAGTTCGGCGTGGGCGTGGGGCGCGAGGACGGGGGCGGCGTGGAGGAGGTTGGGGAAGCGGGAGAGGAGATCGTCGGTGTAGAGCGCGGCTCCGGTGACGTGGGCGGTGGCGCTTTCATGCGGGATGGGGAGTCCGGTGGGGGTCATGCGGCCTCCACGGGGGCGGACTGGTAGAAGAACTTTTCAAGCAGGGTCTGGGCGACGGCGAGGCGGTAGGCGGCGGTGCCGCGGTGGTCGGAGAGGGGGGTGAGGGCGGCGGCGACGGCGTGTTGGGCGCGGCGGACGGACGCGAGGTTCCAAGGCGCGCCGAGGAGGGCGGCTTCGGCGGCGGGAACGCGCACGGGGGTGGCGGCGACGCCTCCATAGGCGATGCGGGAGCGGGTGATGAGGCCGGCGGGGTCGAGCGAGAGGGAGTAGGCGGCGGCCAGGGTGCTGATGTCATCGAGGGGGCGCTTGGCGACCTTGAAGAAGGCGGCGCACTCGGGGAAGGGTTTGGGGAGGGAGACGGAGACGATCAACTCGCCGGGGAGGAGGGCGGTGCGGCGGTAGGCGAGGAAGAACTCGGAGAGGGGGAGGGAGCGGACGCCGGCGGGTCCGGCGAGGTTGAGGCGGGCGTCGAAGGCGAGGAGGAGGGGGGCGGAATCGCCGACGGGAGAGGCGGTGGCGAGGTTTCCGCCGAGGGTGGCGCGGTTGCGGATGAGGGGGGAGGCGAAGAGGGGGAACCACTCGCGGAAGGCGGGAGGGGCGGTGGGCCAGAGGGCTTCGATTTCGGAGAGGGGGAGGGCTGCGCCGAGTTCGACTTCGGAGGGGGAATCGCGGAAGACGCGGAGTTCGGGGAGGGCTTCGACGGAGACGAGGAGGGGCCAGCGGCGGGCGCGGAGGTTGGCTTCGACGGCGAGATCGGTGGCTCCGGCGACGAGGGGGGCGTGGGGGCGGGCGCGGAGGAGGGAGAGGCAGTCGGCGAGGGTGGCGGGGCGCTCGAAGGGGTGGTCGGAGTGGGGGAGGGAGAAGGCGGCGAGTTCGGGTGCGGGGAGGTGGGAGCGGAGCTGGAAGGGATCGGTTTCGGGAACGGAGCCGAGGGAGAGGGCGGCGTCGCGGAGGGGGCGGTAGCCGGTGCAGCGGCAGAGGTTGCCGCCCATGGAGTGGGGGTCGCAGGGGCCGGAACGTCCGGGGCGGTGGAATTCGGCGAAGAGGGCGACGGCGAAGCCGGGGGTGCAGTAGCCGCACTGGGAGCCTCCCATTTCCGCGATGGCGCGCTGGGGTTCGGAGAGGGTGCCGGGTTGGGAGAGGCCTTCGACGGTATAGATCTCCTGACCTTCGAGGGCAGCAAGGAGGAGGAGGCAGCTATTGACGACGCGGAGGCGGGATCCGGCGGGGTCCGGGGTGACGAGGGCTACCGCGCAGGCGCCGCATTCGCCTTCGGCGCAGCCTTCCTTGGCGCCGGTAAGGCCTTGGGAGCGAAGGAAATCGAGGAGAGTGCGGTGAGAGGGGAAGTCACGCGCTTCGACGACGCGCCCGTTGATCTGGAATTGCATAGGCCCTGCCTGACCATTGCGAGGGGCGCAGTTTGCGCCGCCTGGTCCCCCTGAGGAGTATGGCTGAATTTTACTGCCGTGGGGCTGGCGGGTGCAAGTTGGGGGGCGGGAGACGGGGTATCGGGAACGAAGCCAATTTGGGGCGAAGGGGTTATGGGTGAGGGGGTTACGGGAGGGGGCGGGGGCGGGGGGAGTTCGGCTTCGAGGGCTTTGAGGGCGTGGAGGGCGCGGTGGAAGGCGCGGCGGGTGGCATCGATGCGCCATTGGAGGTGGCCGAAGGGTTTGGGGGTGCGGGCGCAGGCTTGACCGAGAGGGAGTTCGTCGTCGGGGCGGAAGGCGTCTTTGTGGACGAACTTCCAGAGCTGGGTTTCGGAGGCGCGGAGGCGGCGGAGGGTCCACTCGCAGGTGACGAGTTCATCGACGAGGAGGCGGGCTTCGGGGGAGGAGGGGTGGTGGTGGGCGTAGTACTCGTGGGTGAGCTGGTCGAGGTCATCGGAGTGTTCTCCGGGGATGACGAGGGATTTGGCGTAGATGCCGGTTTTGAGGCGGTTCATGGAGGAGGCGGCTTTGCCGGCGGGGGTGACGGGTCCGGTGGATTTGAGGGAGTTGCGGCGGTTGGCGTCGAGTTGTCGTTGGGATGGCATAGGTTAGGTTCCTACTACCAAGGTAAGACTGGGGGTCGGGGCGGGGAGGGGGTGTCGATCGGTAAGGGATTGAGGGGAAGGGGGATATATTTCGGAGGTTGGGGGGAACGGCGGGGCGGGGGTTGCGGCGGAGTAGGGGAAAAAATGGAGGGAACGTTCCGTCTGTCACCAGGTTTTCTGCGGCGAAGTAGGGGGAAAAACTGAGGGAACGTTCCGTCTGTCACCAGGTTTTTATTGGACGGCGATGGTGACGGTGTTGGAGGTGGCGGTTCCGAGGGTGAGGAAGAGGGGGACCGCGTTGCCGGGAGTGGTGCCGGCGGGGACTTGGACGTTGACCTGATAGAGGCCGACGAAACCGGGCGCGAGACCGGAGTAGGTGACCAAGGCGGGGATGCCGCCGAGGGTGACGATGGGGGTGGCGGTGGTGTAAGACAGCGGGTCGGCGGGGGCTGCGATGCCGGTGGCGGGCTGGTTGGTGACGGGGCCGAGGCCGGTGCAGAAGATGGAGATATAGCCGCTACGCGCGACACCGGCGCCGGGTCCGGCGAGGAGGGGGGTAGAGCCGATGAGGACGGCGCCCTGACCGGTGCCCATGAGGTTCATGGTGAAGATGCCGGGAGCGAAGGCGGCGAGAGGCACGGACTGGGTGTTGGAGAGGAGGCCGTTTACCGTAGCGACGATGGGGGCCTGGGTCTGGCCGGCGAGTTCCCAGGGGATCTGGAGGCTGACCTGGGAACCCATGACGAAGAAGAGCGGGGCCGCCTGGCCGCCGAGGGTGAAGCTGCTTTGAGCGAGGGTCTTGGGCAGCGAACCGGTAAAGAGGGAGATCTCCTGAGCGGTGGCGAGGTTGGTGCCGAAGACGGTGGCGATGCTGCCGGGGGAGACGGGAGCGACGTAGCTGGCCGCGTTGACGGTGCCGCCGTAAATGATGAAGGAGGGGAGGGGGAAGG
>CAIRBY010000918.1 GCA_903876865.1 uncultured Acidobacteriia bacterium | reverse complement strand
TGATCCATCTTATGCAAGCCGGTGACACATACACCCACTTTCTTTCTCCCGCGTAACCATTCACTTACCGTCCCGCACCCCCAATCCGCCGCCGCCCCTGTGCCATCCTCCAATCAGAGGCGCCCTTCCGCGGACAGAGAGCCCAAAACCGTACGCATCCTTACGGTTTGGACCCGCAACTCCTCTGCAATCAACAAATCGACCGTAAGCATCCTTACGGTTTCCGGTCCTCCCTCCCCGCCAGCCCCCGCCCCCCGAATTTGACTTCAGCCCGTGAAGTTCCATACCATTTGCCTAACCCTATGAGACCCGCCACCAAAGGTTCATCGCTCCTCCTGCTCGCGGCTCTGTGCCTCCCCGGCGCCGAGCCTTACCGGAAGCCCACACAGGCCGTGTTGGACGTGCTCAACGCACCCGTCACCCCCACCCTCGCCATCAACCCCACACGCACCTTTGCCATGCAGGGGCAGCCCGTCCGCTACCCGCCCATCGCCGAGCTCGCCCAGCCCATGCTGCGCATCGCCGGCATGCGCATCAACCCCAAGACCAACGGGCTCCACAACACTGTTTTCAATAGCGCCCTCACCCTCCGCAAAATTCCCGAGGGCACCGAAATCAAGATCGAACTCCCCGCCAACGCCAAGCTCGGCCTCGGCCGCTGGAGCCCCGATAGCACCCGCTTCGCCGTCACCAACACCACCGACCGCGGCGTGGAACTCTGGATCGGCGAAACCTCCGGCAAAGCCCGCAAAATCGAAGGCGTGCGCATCAACGCCATCATGGGCGGTGGCGGCGGACGCGGCGGCGCAGGCCCCTCGGACGTCCAGTGGATGCCCGATGGCAAGACCCTGCTCGTCTCCATGGTGAAGCCCAATCGCGGAGCCGCCCCCGCCGAACCCCTCGTTCCCCCGGGGCCCCACGTGCAGGAGAGCCTCGGCGGCGCCGAACCCGTCGTCACCCACGAGGACATGCTCCAGACCCCGCACGATGAGGATCTCTTCGACTACTACGCCACCTCGCAGCTCGCCCTCGTCGATGCCGCCACTGGCAAAGTCACCCCCATCGGCAAGGCCGGCATCATCGAATCCGCCCGCATCTCCCCCGATGGCAAAGACATCCTCGTCACCACCATCCACCGCCCCTTCTCCTATCTGCACGCCGCCCGCCAGTTCCCCAAGGAAATCGAGATCTGGGACCGCACCGGCAAAGTGCTGCACAAAGTCGCCAGCCTTCCCCTCGAAGACCGCGTGCCCATCAACGGCGTCATGACCGGCCCCCGCAACATCACCTGGCGCCCCAATGACACCGCGACCCTGATGTGGGTCGAAGCTCTCGATAAGGGCGATCTCAAAGTGAAGGTCCCCAACCGCGACCGCCTGCTCGCCCTCAAAGCGCCCTTCACCGGCGAGCCCAAGGAAATCGTCAAGACCGAACAGCGCTTCAGCGGCTTGCAGTTCTTCGAAAAAGGCGGCCGCGCCCTCGTTGAGGATTCCGAACGCATGACGCGCCGCGTGCGCACCTTCCAGATCGAAGTCGACGATCCCGGCCAGACCCCCAAAGTGCTCTGGAGCCGCAACAGCCAGGACCGCTACCGCGACCCCGGCACCCCCATGCAGAAGACCCTCCCCTCCGGCGGACGCGTCATCCTTCAGGATGGCGACAATATCTTCCTCACCGGCATGGGCGCGAGCCCCAAGGGAGACCACCCCTTCCTCGACCGCTACAACCTCGTCACCGGCAAGACCGACCGCATCTTCCAATCCGACGACGATCACTATGAAATGGTCGAAGCCCTCCTCGACGATCACGGCACCACCTTCCTCACCCGCCGCGAAAGTCCCACCGAGCCGCCCAACTATTTCGTCCGCACCGCCGCCGGTAAGATGACCGCGATGACGAACTTCCCCGATCCGCAGCCGATCTTCCGCAAGATCAAGAAGCAGTTAGTCACTTACAAGCGCGCCGATGGAGTGCCCCTTTCCTTCGAACTCTATCTGCCCCCGGATTACAAGCCCGGCACCAAACTGCCCACGCTCGTCTGGGCCTATCCGCGCGAATTCAACGACGCCGATACCGCCGGTCAGGTCAGCGGCTCCTCCAAGCGCTTCACCGAAGTCACCGGCTACTCGCAGCTCTTCCACGTGCTCGATGGCTTCGCCGTACTCGATAACGCCGCCATGCCCGTGGTCGGCGATCCCGATACCGTCAACGATACGTATGTGAAGCAGATCGTCGATGATGCCAAAGCCGCCATCGATAAGGCCACCGAGATGGGCGTCACGGACCCGGCCCGCGTCGGCGTCGGCGGACACAGCTACGGCGCCTTCATGACCGCCAACCTGCTCGCCCACTGCGACCTCTTCAAGGCCGGCATCGCGGAGAGCGGCGCGCACAACCGCACCCTCACCCCGTTCGGCTTCCAGAGCGAACGCCGCACCATCTGGGAAGCCCCCGATGTCTACATCAAGATGTCGCCCTTCATGTTCGCCGATAAGATCAAGACGCCCCTCCTCCTGATCCACGGTGAAGCCGACGATAACGATGGCACCTTCCCCATCCAGAGCGACCGCATGTACCAGGCTGTCCGCGGCAACGGCGGCACCGTCCGCCTCGTCTTCCTCCCCTTCGAAGCCCACGGCTATCGCGGCAAGGAGACCATCGAACACGTCATCTGGGAAAAGATGACCTGGCTCGATAAGTACGTCAAAAACGCCGCCAGCAAGAACTAACTCCGCACTTACAACGAAGGGGGCGCCGTACCAACCGGAACGGCGCCCCCTTCGCACTTACTCTCTTCTCTAACTCCGAACCCTCAGCCTTGTAATTCGAATGCGTCGCACGCTTCGAACGCCGCGTGCATGGCGTCCCGAAACTCATCGGCGCCGCACTCAGTCCAGAAGCAATCCTCCCAGCCCGTCATCGTCCCGGAACTGAGCAGAATCACGACCCGCATCCGGTCGCCCTCGCGCCGGAACAGCCAGCGGTATTGGCCCATCGCTTCCTGCCAGAAGCACTCCCCATATTCGTGAGAGACCGCGCTGTCTACAGCCACTCGCAAATCGTGAATCGCGGCGGCGCCATCAAACCCCGTTACGGTCGCATGCGCACCGTTATGTGCGATCGTGCCGACAACCCGGCCAGACAAATCGCTGCTCAACATGACTTCCATGGGAAGTCTCAGTGTAATTCACTGCCGGCGCGAACGGCTACGGCATCACCATCAGCACCACGCACGAGGGATGCGCCGCGTCGTGATACACCGTCTGGCTCGCCTTCGCCATCTTCACCGCCTGCTCCACCGCGCCGCCCGTATTCGGATTGCGGTCGAAGCGCGGGAAATTACTCGACGAAATCTCCACCCGGATGCGGTGCCCCTTCAGGAACACGTTGCTCGTCACCCCGGCGTCAACCGTGATGCGGTAGACCTCGCCCGGGTTCGCCAGCACCGGCTTCTCCAGCGATTCGCGGTAGCGCAGCCGCAGAATTCCGTCGGTCAGGTTCCGCGCCGTTCCGTCCGGGAAGACGTCCACCAGCTTGGCCGTGAAATCCGTATCGCGCGCGCTCGAACTCACCCACAGCACCGCCTGCACCGGACCGGTCGCCTCCACATCGCGCGGGAGCGGCTTGGTGGAATAGACCAGCACGTCGCGGCGCTGCTCCACCACCCGCTGATCCATCGGACCCCACGGGAACACCTTCGGATTGCAGCACACCGCCCCGCCCCGCGTCGGCACCGGATTGTAGGGGTCGAAGACAAACTGATCCGCCCCGTGTGTCCGGGCGGGAAGTTCGCCCAACGCGCCCTGCCCGGTCAGGTACAGCGATTTCGCGCGCGCCGCCGCCGGAGGCCACTCCCGCTGCTCCCGCCACTGATTCGCGCCCATCGTGAAGATCTTCGCCGCCGGCTGCGAGAGCAGCGGACTGTCCTTCCCCATCAGCCACTGATCGAACCAGTCCAACTGCATCTGCTGCACGCCCGCTGCCGCTTCCGGACCGAAATCCACATTCTCAAACGGCGTGGACATATTGTGCGCCCACGGGCCCACCAGGATGCGGTTCACGCCGTTCTGCTTGCGCAGCGCGGCGAACGCTTCCAGGTCGCTCTCCACGTAATTGTCGTACCAGCCGCCCACCGCGAAGACCGGCACCTTGATCTTGGCGAGCTGCTCCTTCACGCTCACCGCGCGCCAGAACGCGTCGAACACCGGATGCTCGATCACGTCGCGGTAGAGCGGCGAAGTCCACCCCAAAGCCGCCACATCCGCCGAACGCACCGGCAGGTGCAGCACGTACTTTTCGAAGTCCTGGTGATAGCCGGGCGCGCGCAGGTTCTCCGACATCCACTCCAGCCGGTTGCCGAGTTTGAGCGCTCCGCCCGTGGAGTAGAAGCGGTCGCGGTAATCGTCGTACCCCGAAACCACGGGAAAGATCGCCTTCAGGTGCGGATTGCCGCTCAGCGCCGCCTTCCACTGCGTGATGCCGACGTAAGAGCCGCCCATCATGCCGATCTTGCCGTTGCTCCAGGGCTGCTGCGCGATCCAGTTCAGGGTATCGTCGCCATCGCGCACTTCCTGCGTCAGGGGCTGAAACGCGCCCTCGCTTTCGTAGCGCCCGCGCACGTCCTGCACCACGACGGCGTAGCCGTGCTCCACGAAGGCGAGGCTGTTTTCGCTGATGTCGGCGCCCTTGCCGTAAGGAGTGCGCATCAGCAGCACGGGCAGGCGCGAGCGCTCGTGCGGCAGAAACACGTTGGCGCTCAGACGGACGCCATCGCGCATCGCCACCGGCACGCTCAGGTATTTCACGATCGGCCGTTGCGCGGCCACAAGCGGCGCCGCGCAGAAAGCCGCAATCAGCCACAGCTTTCGCACAAGAGGTTCCAATACAAAGTCGCGATGGGCTGCACGGCGTGGTGCGTTGCAATGTGGCCGGCGGCCCTTTGGCCAATCGCCCGCGCCACCCCAGAGACCGATGTTAGCAAAATCATGTGCTGCCGGAGCGAATCCCGTTCCCCGATTCCCGCCGCGATGCGCACGCACGCGCCCTCCGGGATGGCCTCTGTCTCCAGCGAGTCCGTCACCAGTACCGGCTTGCCGATCCCCATCATGCGGACGGCGATTCCGGAAGACTCGCCCGCCGCCGGATAGCGCAGATTGATGCAGGCATCCACCGCACTCGCCGCCAGCCAGAACTCGCGCTCCGGCAGGTAGGGCACGCGCGCTACGCCGGGCGCCAGCAGCATCGGCGCCACCGCGCGCTCCAGGTCCGTGGAGACGAACTGCCCCGCCACCAGGAGCGCCGTCGCGGGAATTTCCGCGTGCACTTGCGCGAAGGTTTCGAGCACCGCCGCCACCCGTTTGGATTCACGCAGGTACCCGAACACTCCGAACAGAAAGCTTCCCGGCGGGACGCCCAGCCCTTCGCGGAAGCGCAGCGTGCCCGCCGCATCCGGCAGTTCCGGCGGCGCGAAGAGGTGCGGAATCTCCACGATTTTCGCTTGCGGCGCGTGCGCGCGCACCGCCGCCGCCGCTGCGGCGTTGTGGACCACCACCGCGCGCGCGCGTTCCGCCACGCGCCGCAGCATCGGGTAGCGGAAATAGCGCTCGTCCGTTCCGCTCGCCGCGCGCCCGCGCCACAAGTCGCCGGCGAGCCCGCGATTCCACTCGCCGTAGTTGTACACGAACTCTTCGATGTACTCCGCTTCGCTCAATTGGCCGAGGAAGAAATGGTGCAGCACCGCGTCATGCAGCACCACAACGCCCGGCTGCGCCAGCGCCTGCCGGTAGATCTGCGCGTGCAGTCCGTTGTTGCCCAGGTGATAGAGGGCGATGTCGCAGCGCGCCGGAGCCACCTCCACCTTGCCGTGCCGGCGCAGTTCGGCCAGGAGCGCCGCCGAATAATCGGCCACGCCGGTCCGCGCCGGGGGAAGCGGAGAGTAGAAACCGGCGGTCATACGGGCTTCTTGCGTTTGCCGAAGAGCGCCGTGCCCACGCGGACGCAGGTGGAGCCCTCTTCGATGGCCGTCTCCAGGTCGTTCGACATGCCCATCGAGAGTTCCGCCAAGCCGTGTTCGGCGGCGAGTTCGCGCAACTGCCGGAAATACGCCCGCGGCGCCTCCGGATCCTCGCTCCACGGCGGCATGGTCATGAGCCCGCGCAGGTTCAGATTCGGGCAGGCGCGCACCGCCGCCACGAGCGCGGCCACTTCGGCCGGGTCCGCCCCGTGTTTGCTCTCCTCGGGACTGAGCTTCACTTCCAGCAGGACGTCCATGGCTCGGCCTGACGCGTCCAGCCGCCGCGCCAGTTTGGCCGAATCGATGGTCTGGATCACCTGGAACAGCTCCGCCGCCTTGGCCGTTTTGTTGGATTGCAGGTGGCCGATCAGGTGGAAGCGCGCGCCCGGCAGATCGCCCACTACCGGCGCCTTGCCCTCAAACTCCTGCACGTAGTTCTCGCCGAATTCGCGCAGGCCGAGAGCGTAAGCGTCTTGAATCGCCTGCGCCGGAAAGATTTTGGTCACGGCCAGCAGCAGAATCCCGGCCGGGTCCCGCCCGGCGCGCTCCGCGGCCCGCTCGATCCGCGCCCGCACCGCGGCCAGGCGCTTCGCCAGTTCTTCCATCGAGGACCAGTATCCCACGCGGGGCGGGGGCGGGATGGAGCCGGGAGCGGTGGATTCCCGCCGTTTCCCGGGCGGATCGTCCACCACGTCCGGTTGGTGGCATAACCGGAATTGTTAACCATTTTGTATTTTCTTCAAGTTACGCTTGTATCCCCAGTACCACTCCCGGGCCTAAATTAACGCCTTTTCACCTGGTGTGCATACTCCTGAAACGGTAAGTTTGTTATGCTAAATGTCTAGTTAAGGGTCTGAATTCAGGGTTCACCGAGGTACAAAATATGAGGAAACTTCTCGCAACAACACTTTGCGCGCTCGCCTTCGTGGCGGGTGCATACGCGCAGGCAGCGGCCGGTCTGGCCGCAGTCTCAGGCACGGTGCGCGACGCATCGGGAGCAGTGGTCCCGGCCGCGACCGTGGTCGTCAGCAACGATTCCAAAGGCATCAAGCGCACCATGACGACGACCGATTCGGGTGTGTTCGCGGCGCCTGCGTTGACGCCCGCATCCGGCTACAGCATTGCCGTGAGCAAACAGGGTTTCGCGAACTTTGAAGTGAAAAGTTTTGAATTGTCCGTCGGCCAGAACCTGGATTTCAGGGTTGCCCTGCAGGTAGCGGGAGCGACCACGAAAGTGGACGTAACCACGGAAGCGCCCATGGTGGAAGACACCAAGACCGGCGTCTCCTCCACGGTCAACTCCACCCAGATTGTCGAATTGCCGATCAACGGCCGCCGCGTGGATAGCTTCGTGCTGCTGACGCCGGCTGTGACCAACGATGGCGAGTTCGGGTTGCTCAGCTTCCGCGGCATCGCCGCCGGCAACGCCTTCCTCACCGATGGCAACGACACCACCAACAGTTTCTACAACGAGAACGCGGGACGCACCCGCATCGGCAGCCAGATTTCGCAGGATGCGGTGCAGGAGTTCCAGGTGCTTTCGAATGGCTTCTCGGCCGAGTTCGGCCGCGCCATGGGCGGCGTGATCAACACCGTCACCAAGAGCGGCGGCAATGACACCCACGGCACCGGCTACTGGTTCTTCCGCAACCGTACCCTGGAAGCGGCCGACCGCTACTCCAACGGCGTGAAGGCTCCGGAATGGCGCCACACCGCCGGCCTCAGCCTCGGCGGCTCCCTGAAGAAGGACAAGCTGTTCTACTTCGTCAATTTCGATTACACCGACCGCAATTTCCCGGGCTTGAACCGCATCGTGAATAACTCGCTTACGGACCCGACCGGCAACTTCATTCCCGCCGCGAACTGCGATCCCACCAAGGCTCCGAACCCCACGGCCGCGCAGTGCGCCGCGGCGCTTAGCTTCATCACCAAGCAGATGAACGTGCTGGTGCCCCGCACCTACAATCAGGAGATCGGTTTCGCCAAGATCGACTGGCGCCCCACCGACCGCAACACGTTCAGCTTCGACCTCAACGCCATGCGCTGGGTCTCCCCGCACGGCATTCAGACCCAGGCTGTGCTCACCGGCGGCGCCATGCTCGGCAACAACGGCAACTCTACCGTGCAGGATAAGTACGGCAAGGCCGCGTGGACGAGCGTGGTGACCAACAACGCGGTCAACGAACTGCGCTTCGGCTGGTTCAAGGATCGCCTCAGCGATCCAGGCGCGAGCGATCTCTACCCCTCCACCGGTCCGCTTTACGTCACCGTGGCCGGCAGCACGGTGGGCGGCGCGCAGGCTTATCCGCGCACCTACCCGAGCGAAAACCGCTACCAGATCGTGGAAAACTATAGCTGGACCAAGGGAAGCCACTCCGCGAAGTTTGGTATGGATTACCAGACCACGCAGGATTGGACCAACCAGCTCTTCAACGGCAACGGCGGTTACGCTTACGCCAGCCTGCAAACCTTTGCCAAGGATTTCACCAGTCAATCCGGCGCGAGCAACTACACTTCTTTCAGCCAGGCGTTTGGCAACCCGATCAAGACCCTGCGCACCAGCGACATCAACCTGTACTTCCAGGACACCTGGAAGCTTTCGAAGAAGCTGACCTTCGGCTACGGTCTGCGCTACGAAAAGAGCTGGCTGCCGCAGCCGACGATCACCAACCCGGACTACCCGGCGACGGGCCGCATTCCGCAGCGGAACAAGAATTTCGCGCCCCGCGTCAGCCTGAACTATGCGCTCGACGACCGCACGGTGATTCGCGCCGGATACGGCCTCTTCTATGCGCGCGTTCACGGTAACCTGCTGGACACCCTGTTCCTGGGCAACGGCAAATACCAGACCACGATCAGCGTGGCTCCCTCGGCGGTCGGCGCTCCGACGTTCCCGAACATTCTGGCCGGCATCGGCAGCATTCCGGCGAGCTCGGTGTCTCTGCAGTACGCAGCCGACAGCCTCCGCGCCCCCTACTCTCAGCAGGGTACGCTGGCTCTGGAACACCAGTTCACGCGCGATGTCGCCGTGACCGCCAGCTACATCTGGAGCCGCGGCATCGCGATCTTCACGCAGCGCGACATGAACCTCGGCGCGCCGACCGCACCGTATACCTATACGATTCAAGATGTCGCCGGCAACACGGTGGGGTCTTACTCGACGCCGCTGTTCGTGAAACCCTTCCCGGATCCGCGCTACGGCAAGATCCTGCAGGTAGAGAACGGTGGCCAGAGCTGGTACAGCGCTCTCGCGCTGCAGATGGAAAAGCGCTTCTCGCATGGCTTGACCGGTCAGATCAACTACACCTGGTCGCACGCCATCGACGATGCGAATATGCAGGGCGCCAGCTGGAACATCTCGAGCACCTTCAACAACTCCACCTTCAACGGCAACTACCCGCTGGATAAGGGAACCTCGACGCTCGATCAGCGCCACCGCCTCTCGGTGAACTGGCTCTGGCAGCCCAAGCTGACCAGCAGCACTTCCAGCTTCGCCACCTACTTCGTCAACGGCTGGCAGATTTCCGGCATCACCACTCTTGCCAGCGCCCACCCTGTCAGCGCAACCATGAACTCCCCGAGCACTTCCGCCAACGGCGTGTTCCCGGGTGTCACGCTTGCCAACGGTACGCTCAATGGCTCCGGCGGCTGGAGCCGCGTTCCGTTCCTGCCCGTCAGCAGCATCAACGTTGACCAGATCTACAACGTGGATGCGCGCGTTTCGCGCGCGATTCCGATCAGCGACCGCGTGAAGGCCACCCTCGCGTTTGAAGCCTTCAATGCCTTCAACACGATTCACAACACCAGCGTCCAGACTGCATCCTACAGCGTAAGCGCAGGCGGCATTCTGAAGCCGGTGGTCACCAACGGCATCTCGCATGTCGGCGATGGCAGCGCGTCGCAGGGCTTCCCTGACGGCACCAACGCCCGTCGTATGCAGGTTGGCCTCCGCTTCCTGTTCTAGAGGTGAGGCAGGCCATCTATTAGGGCAGGCGGTTCCGCCTGCCAACGCATTGG
>CAIRBY010000917.1 GCA_903876865.1 uncultured Acidobacteriia bacterium | reverse complement strand
GCGGCGGTGGCAGTACCTGCTGGACGCCGGGCGAATGGACTGCCATTCGGAGTCTCGGTGATTGGGCCGGCGTTCAGCGACGCGGCGCTGCTGGGGCTGGCGGATCGCTTCCATCGCGCCCTGGAACCGGTGCCGGGAGACCCGCTCGAATTAGCGCAGTGCCCGCCTGGATGCATCGCGGTGGCGGTAGTGGGCGCGCACCTTTCGGGGCAGCCGCTCAACACGGAATTGACGGACCGCAACGCACGCCTGTTGAAAGCCTGCAGGACTGCGCCCGGATACCGCCTCTACGCGCTGGATGCGACGCGTCCGCCGAAGCCCGGTCTGGTTCGCGAGGAGAAATATCCCGGCCCGGGAATCGAAGTGGAAGTCTGGGCGGTACCGGAACCGCTCTTTGGCAGCTTCGTAACGGGGGTGCCGGCGCCGCTCGGAATCGGCAACGCCGTCCTGGATGACGGCTCGAGTGTGAAATGTTTCATTTGTGAGCCGTATGCGCTGGCCGGGGCCACGGAGATCACGCGATTCGGGGGATGGCGCAACTATCTCTCGCAAACGCTATTAACAAGATAGATCGGGCTCATCAATAGATTCGCGGTGGCCGCGAGCGCGGCCAATGATAGACTTTTGAGATACTCTTCCTGAGTTACAACAGGGGCCTCGTCCGCACCTGAATTTCAACCTACGTGGACAACGATGCTCTGGCGCCTCTGTTTACTTCTCTCCGTTGCGGTTTCCGCTTTTGCGCAGAAACCCACCTTCACCGTGGGCTGGTCGGTGTATGCCGGCTGGACCCCCTACTACTACATGAACAAGGCCGGCATCCTGCGCAAGTGGGCAGATAAATACGGCATCACGATCAAAGTGCAGCGTTTCGACTACGCGCCCTCGCTGGATGCCTTCGTGGCGAAGAATATCGACGCCTGCACCATGACGAACATGGAGGCGCTGGATATGCCGGCGGCTTCGGGCGTGCCGACCACGGCCATCCTGGTGGGCGATTACTCCAACGGCAACGATGCCCTGCTGGTGCGCAATGGCTTGCAGTTGAAAGACCTCGCCGGCAAGAAGATGCTGCTGGTGGAAAAGACGGTCTCCGAGTACCTATTCGACCGCGCGATGACGATGGGCGGGCAACGGGATTCGCTGAAGAAGGTGCGCATGATCAACACCAGCGATTCGGACATCGCTACGGCGTTCATCGGCGACACCAGCGCGTCGGCGGTGGTCACGTGGAAACCGATGGTGTCGCAGATCGCGAAAATCAAGGGAGTGACCTCGCTCTTCAACTCCTCGCAGATCCCGGGCGAAATTCTCGACCTGACCGTGGTGCGCACAGAGGTTCTGAATCGTCCGGATGGCGCGGGGCAGAAGTTCGCCAAGGCGCTGACGGGCGCGTGGTATGAGATGCTCGCGCAGATGTCGGCTGGCGGTGGCGTGGCGGACAAGGTGCTGGCTTCGATCGCGGAAGGCTCGCAGGATACGCTGGCCTCTTACAAAGAGCAGTTGAGCACGACGAAAATGTTCTACACGCCGAAAGAGGCTGCGGCATTCGGCGCTTCGCCGGACTTGAAGCAGAAGATGGGGCTGGTGCGGCAGTTCTGTTTCGATCACGGCCTGCTGGGCGCGGGCACGAAATCCGTGGACGACGTCGGCATCAAGTACGCCGACGGCAGCGTGCAGGGCAAGGGCGATCGCGTGCGACTGGTCTTTGACGTCAGTTACATGCAGTTAGCCGCGGCAGGAAAGCTGTAGGTCCACTCATGGCAGCGGGATTTCTGTTAATCAACGCCAAACCGGGACGGGCATGGAGCTTGATGCTCTCCTGGTTTCTCTTCGCGGCGGCGATTGGCGGCTATCTCTACGTGGCGCAGGCGCGGCACGCAGAGAATCCCGAGGACCGGGTGACGCCCACGGTCGCGCAGATGGCCACCGGGATGTACAACGCGGTGATGCAGCCCGCCGAGGAAGACGAAGCATCGGCGAGCGACGGCAGTTTCGCGAGTAAGTTGACGCACAGCATGTTATGGAAGGATACAAAGGCTACTTCCCGCCGCTTCCTGTATAGCCTTCTGCTCCTGGTGCCGGCAGTGATTCTGGGATTGCACATGGGGCTGTTCCCCTTCGTGGGCGAGTTCTTTCTGCGCTTCGTGCTCTTCTTCGACAAGATTGTGGCGCTCTCCCTGTTGCCGATTCTCTTCATCGCCTTCGGCATCGACGAGCTATCCAAGATCATGCTGATTGTGATCGGAGTGACGCCGACGATCATTCTCGACACGTTCAACCTCACGCGCGGAGTGCCCTCCGAGCAGATCGTGAAAGCCTTCACGCTGGGCGCGGGCGATTTCGACGTGGCCTATCGCGTGGTGCTGAAGCAGATCGCGCCGCGGGTACTGAACTCGATCCGGCTGAACCTGAAAGCGGTGATGCTGTTTCTGTTCGCGGGCGAGATGATCGCCTCCACGGACGGTCTCGCCTACCGCATCGCGCTGCTGCGCCGGCACATGGGCATGGATGTGATCATTCCCTACGTGCTGTGGGTGGCGCTGCTGTTGTTTCTGGTGGATTTCGCGATGCGGGTGGTGAATCGCACGCTGCATCCCTGGTTCGAGGAGGCGTAACGGCATGGCGGCGCTGATCCGGATCGAAGATGTGTTCGTAGCCTATGGAACGCCGCCGCGGGCGGTGCTGGGCGGGCTCGACGCGGGAATCGAGCTCGAAATCGAAGAGGGCTCTTTCGTCTGCCTGCTGGGGCAGACCGGGTGCGGCAAGAGCACGCTGCTCCGGTTGGTGCTGGGCAGCGAACGGCCTCTGCGCGGGCGCATTCTGATCGATGGCAGCGAGCATCCGCAGCCGGACCGTACGCGTGGCTACGTGCCGCAGAAGTACTCGCTTTTCCCCGATAAGACGGTGCTGGACAACATCACCTTCGGCCCCGAGGTCAGCGAATTCGGCCTGCTCGGCAGGCTCACGCCGAAGTTCTTCCACCGCCGTCGCGAGTTGCGCGCGGAGGCGCACGAATATCTTCGCCGCATCGGCTTGCGCGAGAGCGACGCGGGCAAGTTCCCGCATCAACTCTCCGGCGGGATGCAGCAGCGCGTGGCGATCGCACAGGCTCTCATGACGCGCCCGCGAATCCTGCTGATGGATGAAGCCTTCAGCGCGCTCGACCCCGGGACGCGCCGCGACATGCAACAACTGGTGCGCGAGTTGTGGCGCGCCACCGCCACAACCATCCTCTTTGTCACGCACAACACCGATGAGGCGCTGCGCCTGGGCACACGCGTCGTCGTACTGGCGAAGGAAGATCCGGAGACGGGCTCGCGCGTCGCGCTGGACCTGACGGTGCCGGAGACCTGCACGGATCAGGAAGTCGCCGCGCTGGTGCGGCGTCTGGAGCGCGTATCCGAGAATCTCGCGCGCGAGGAAGACCTGGAGCGCGTTACTTCTTCGTAGCGGCAGGGCGCGGTTCGCGCGGCCAGATGGTGAAGTCGCGGAAGAACATCCGCGCCGGCTTTCCGTGCATCGCTTCCAATCCAGACATCAACTCCAGTAGGACTCCGCGGTTCATCTCGGGGACGTGTTCCAGCGGCTGGTACGCGGTACCGACCGGATAATCCACGAACGGCGCGGCGCTCTGCTCCACATGACAGCCGACGATGTGTGACACCGGGCGCGTCTCGGTGAACTGCACCAGGCGGCGCGTGCTCTCCACATACGCGGCGAAATCCGAAACGTAGAGACGGCCGGGGTAGAGGTGATCGCCCGTGTGCAGAATCCCTGTCGCGCGATCGTAATAAGCGACGTGTGCGGGCTGGTGGCCGGGAATCGCGAGCACGTCGACAATGCGTCCGCCAAGGTCGATACTACCGGCCTGTTCCGGCCATTGCGCGATCCCGAACGCCTTCTGCTGCGCCTCCACTGTCGCAGGGACGAGCGTGGTGTGCGCCATGCCGTCGAAGCCCTTATCGCCGGCGGTGTGATCGCCGTGGGCGTGGGTGTGCACCACCAGCAGTTCGATACTGGCGCCCTGATTCTTCTTGAGCCACTTGGCGATCAGCTTCTGCGTGACCGCGGCGGCATCGCTCGCGCCGGCGCCGGTGTCGATCAGCAACGCCTTCTCCTTGCCGAACAGCAGATAGAGAAACGGCTTCTCGTAGTTGGTGCAGCCGCTCTCGCGCAGGATGTAGAGGTTCGCATTGTATTCGTGAATCTGCCACTCCGGCACCGTGAGGCAGTTCGGCCCACCCGTGATCCAGGTCTGGGGAAAGGTGCCGGGCTCCACGATTGGGGGCGCGGACTGCGGCGCTTGGGCGAACGCGGCGGAGGTAACGAGGAGCAGGGGCAGCAGTCGATGAATCATGGATGCTCGCAATAGAAAAGGGGGCAGGAGAATGACTCCCCTGCCCCCAAGTGTAAGTGGTCGAAGTTAGAACTGGTAGCGTGCGGCAAATTGCATGACGCGCGCGGCAGTCCCGGTGGCGGTAGCGGTGATTTCGCCGAAGGTGGTCGGACTCGCCATGTTCAGCGCGGGGTTGCCGAAGTTCTCGTGGTTGAACAGGTTGTAAGCTTCGGCGCGGAGTTGCAGGCTATGACCTTCGAACGGCAGCTTGAACGTCTTGCTGAGCGAAAGATCGTCGTTCCACAACTTGTTGCCGCGGTACATGCCGCGCGTTCCGACTGTGCCGG
>CAIRBY010000916.1 GCA_903876865.1 uncultured Acidobacteriia bacterium | reverse complement strand
GGCGGAAGATCTGCCGCGCGGGGCTACCAAACCAAGAAAGTGGTGATAGAAATCGGGGGCCGACGGGGGCCTCACCGGAAACATGTTCTGCCTATCGTACCAATGGGGGGAATGCGTGCGGGGGAGGGAGCGGGGCAGATCAGCCGATACGGGGCGGGCCGGATAGGCGGTCAGCCAGGGCGGCGTACCGGCAAGTTCGCTAGCTGAACTCTCCGCCAATTGAATTATATCAAGCGTAACCGTTTGAAAACAGTCTGTTTTTTCGGGGCGTTATTGAGTAGTATGGAAGGCCGAACGAGGAGCGGAAATTGAGGCTGCGTCGATCGACGCGCGCCGAAATCCCGCCGGGACGTTGAGGAGGAGTTCATGATACCGGAAGCGAAAAAGGACGCCGTGGCGCTCGCGCTGCGGGAAGCATTCGGCGTGACCGGGTTCGAAGATATCCAGAGGCTGACTGCGGGGCTGAGCGCCGCGCATGTCTTTCGCATCGTGGTGCGGGGCAGCCCATACCTGCTTCGCGTCATCACGAGTACGGGCGCCGCCGCCGGTCCCGGTCAAGGCGATCAGACACGGCACTTCGCGTGTATGAGGCAGGCGGCGGAGGCTGGAGTTGCGCCCCGAGTCTGGTATTCCAGCGCCAGCGAAGGGATCTCCATTACCGATTTCGTGGAGGCACGGCCGCTTCCACGCACCGAGGCGTTGGCCCGGTTGCCGGTAGTGCTTCAGGCACTGCACGCTTCGCCGCCGTTTCCTCCTCTGGGAGCGGCGAGCCACTTCCAAGTAATGGATGGATTCGTGCGAAGATTCGAGGCTGCGAAGATCCTGCCGGAGAGCGAAACCGGGGGACTTTTCGCAGGTTACGCCCGCGTAGCGAGCGTCTATCCCCGTCACGATTCGGAGATGGTGTCGAGCCACAACGATCTGAATCCCACGAACATCCTCTTCGACGGAGACCGCGTCTGGCTGGTGGATTGGGAAGCCGGTTTTCGGAATGACCGTTACGTGGACCTGTTAGTGGTGGCGAATTTTCTGGTCACGAATGAAGCGGAGGAAGCGGCCTATCTGCGGGCCTATTTCGGGGAAGTGGCGGATGAATACAGGCGCGCGCGGTTCTATTTGATGGGACAGATTCTGCATACGGCCTACGCAGCGCTCTGCATGCTGATGGGGTCGGGAGGCAAGCCGGTCGATCCGGCGGCGGATGTGCCGGAGTTTCGAGAGTTCCACGACCGCCTTTGGGCGCAGGAATTCAGCCTGGCCAACGGCGACGCGAAGGTGCAGTACGGTCGGGTTCATCTGCACGAAGCCCTGCGCAATATGCGGACGGAGCGATTTGAAGAATCGCTGCGAATCGTCTCCGAACGGCATGGAGGCTTGTAGCGCTGAGGCTGACGCGGCGGAAGCGCGTTACGCCGGGCCGGGAGTTTCGGGCTTCTCGGGCTTGGGCGGCTTGGGCGAGAGCATCTTCACGAGGCTCTTGAAATCGGATGGCGGCTCGGATTCGACCACGATCACCTTCTTCGTCCGGGGGTGGCGGAATTCCAGGTGCGCGCTGTGGAGCGCGACACGGGCGATGTGCTTTTCCTTGGCCTCTTCAGGGTTGTACTTGCGGTCGCCGATGATGGGGTGGCCGGCGGCAGAGAACTGGGCGCGGATCTGGTTCTGCAATCCGGTGATGATCGAAACGCGCACCAGGGAGGCATTGCGCAGCGGGCGCTCCACGCGGTAGCGGAGTTCTGCGCGCGCCGCGCCGGGTTCCTTATCGGGGCGCTTGCGCTGGAACAATCCCTCCTTGCGGAAGTAATGCACCATGGTGCCCTCTTTCTGGGGCAGTTTGCCGCGCACTACGGCCAGATATTCACGGACGGGAGTGTGGGCGAGGAACTGTTTCACCATCACGTCGCGATCGCCTTCGGTTTTGGCGAAGAGCATGAGGCCGCTGGTGAAGCGATCGATGCGGTGCACCACGTAGGCGCGCGCGCGCTTTTTCTTGAGCATCCCGGAGAGAACGGACCACGCCGAATCGATTTCGGAGTTGGGAATTGGAATCGCGGGGAGCCCGGCGGGCTTATCGACGGCGATGACGGCTTCGTCTTCAAACGAAATATAAAGGTCTTTGCGGCTTTTCATGAACTGATGAGGGCATCCTAATTATGTACTATGCTCGACTTAATATGCGAACCCTGATCCTCCTTCTCCTTGCGGCCGGCGCACACGCGGCCGACGACAAGAGTGCGCTGCTGCAAAAAATGGACGCGCAGGCCACTCATTACGGCGATGTTTCCCGCAAGATCTGGGAGTATTCCGAGGTCGGCTACAAGGAGCAGAAGAGCGCAACGCTGCTGAAGGGCGAGTTGCGCGCGGCGGGCTTCACGATTGCGGATGGCGTGGCCGGGATGCCGACGGCGTTCACGGCGACGTGGGGCCAGGGCAAGCCGGTGATCGGCGTGATGGGTGAGTACGATGCGCTGCCGGGGCTTTCGCAGGATGCCTCGCCGGAGCGCAAGCCGATTGTGGACGGCGCGCCGGGACACGGCTGCGGGCACAATCTGCTGGGGGCCGCATCGCTGTTCGCCGCGGTCACGATCAAGGAATGGATGGCGGCAAACAAGATCGCGGGTACGATCCGGTTCTACGGCACGCCGGCGGAAGAGGGCGGCGACGGGAAGCTGTACATGGTGCGCGCGGGTCTGTTCAAGGACGTGGACACGGTGCTGAGCTGGCATCCTTCGGATAACAACGGCGCGTCGCTGCGTAGTTCGCTCGCGATCATCTCGGCGAAGTTCCGGTTCTACGGGAAACCCTCGCACGCGGCGGCGGCGCCGGAAGCGGGGCGGTCCGCGCTGGACGGGCTGATGATCATGGGCAACTCGGTGGAGTTTCTGCGCGAGCACGTGCCGGATTCGACCCGCATCCACTACGTGATCACGAACGGCGGCGCGGCGCCGAACATTGTCCCGGATTATTCGGAGATGTTCCTCTACGCGCGCAACCCGAGTATGCCGGTGCTGGACAAGATCTGGGAGCGGATCATCAAATGCGCGCAGGCGGGGGCGCTGGCGAGCGAAACGCGCATGGAGATGGAAGTGATCAGCAGTTCCTACAACACGCTGCCGAACGATTCGCTGGCGGCGCTGGTGGACAGGAACATGCGGTTGGTGGGCGGGGTGACGTACACGAAGGAGGAGCAGGCGTTCGCGGAGACGATCCGGAAATCCCTGCCGGACGCGACCAAGCCGATGGGCAGCCAGGAGAAGATCGAGGCGCCGGCGGAGGGAAAGGGCGGCGCATCGACGGATGCGGGGGACGTGAGTTGGACGGTGCCGATGGCGTCGATCAGCGCGGCGACGTTTGTGCCGGGGGTTCCGGCGCACAGCTGGCAATCGGCCGCGTGCGCGGGGATGAGCATCGGGCGGAAGGGGATGCTGGTGGCGGCGAAATCGCTCGTGCTCACGGCGATGGATCTGTTCACGGATCCCAAGCAGGTGGAGGCGGCGAAGGCGAGTTTTGAGAAGCGGCGGGCGGGATTTGAGTACCGGTCGCGGGTGCCGGCGGACGGAAAGCCGCCCTTGACGTACCGCGACAACAAGTAACGAGCGAGGTCCTCTGGCCCGGCAGAACCAATTCAGGGCAAAGGCCGTTCATTGACGGTGGTTTCACAGTTGCCTTGCCCGACACGCCTTGACCGACACACCTTGACCGTCCTCTGACGGCCACGTCCCGGATCTGGTAACCTTAGCCCTATAGGTTGATCTAAATACAGTTAGCCCTACGCCATCATGCGCTACATTCACAGCCACCGGAAAGCACTGCTCATCGTGCTGCTGCTGTGTGTAACGGGCATGGCGCAGTTCGCGGCCCTGCTGGGGCAGCCCGAATCGCACCGTTCGTCGGAACATTGCTGCATGCTCTGCCAT
>CAIRBY010000915.1 GCA_903876865.1 uncultured Acidobacteriia bacterium | reverse complement strand
CGCCGCGGCGCGTGATCGCGGTTCCGCTCAATTCTTCTTGCCGCCCAGCAGCCCTTTCAGGAAGCCGCCGGCCTGGCTCTCGATGCTCTTCACCTTCTCTTTCACCATCGCCTTCACATCGGGACGGAAGACCGGGTTCGCGCAGGTGCCCTGCACGGTGAAAGGGATCGGCGTGTTGCCCACGGCCGCAAGCAGGCCGGAGGTGTGCACCATCGCGCTCATCTTGAAATCGAGTTCGTTGGCGGGGTTCACGCTGCCCGCTCCGGAGAGTTCGCCGAGGGCCGGCACCAGCAGTTTCATATCCTGCGCGCTGACTCCCTCCGGGGCCGCGCGCACGGTGGCGCTGAGCGTCTCGATCTCCGTATCCGGACCGGCTTTGATGCCCGCCAGTTTCTCCACCGTGGCCATCTTCTGAGGCAGATTGAAGCCGGCCAGTTTGGTGTGGTGGAGCGCGAGTGTGCCGGCGGTCACGAGCTTATCGGCGGGGCCGTCCATGGTGAGCATCACGCTCGCCGTGCCGCCTTCCAGATGGGTGCCGGCGGGCAGCACCACGCCCAGCGGCGGCAGCAGCGTTTCCAGTTCCTGCACGGGCATGTTGGGGCCGGCCAGAGTCATGTGCAGCGTCATGGTCTCGCCCAGTTCGGCATAGCTGCCGGTGAGGCGCGCGGGCGCGCTGCCGATGTGAATGTCGCCCTTCCGCACGGTGCCGCTGTGCAGGCCCAGGTTGTGGCGCACGGTGAAATCGAGTTCCACCGGGCGCGTGGCGGGTGTACCGCGCTTCGACAGTTTCAACTTCTCCGCCTTGAGCTTCGCTTCGAGTTGCATGACGCGCCCATCGGAAGAGCCGGTGCCGTCAAAGGAGATCAGGCCCGCGATATCGGGCGCGAAATCGCTGAACCCGGTGCCGGCAAGGTCGAGTTGCGCCCCCTTCATGGTGAGGGTGACCGGGGTTCTCGCCGAGTCCGTGGGGTGGATGGGTCCGGCTTTGCCCTCCACTTGAATGGTGCCGCCACCGGCGACCTTGGTGGCCAGCGTGAAGGGGAACGCCGTGGTGGCGGAAAAATCGCGCAGTTCCAGGTTGACCTGTTCCAGCACGAGCGGCTTCCAGTGGCCCACGGTGCGGCTGAGCGTGAAGCGTCCGTTAGAGATCTTCACCAGTTTGACGGAGAGGTCAAGAGGTGTGCCACCCGCCGCCGGCGTAGCCGGTGCGGCGCGCTTCGCCTTCCCGCCGAGGCTGGAGAAATTCCAATCGCCCGAGGGCGCCTGCACCAGCGCAATCTCCGGCTGGTCGATGGTGAGATAGGTGACGATCAGTTTGCGCGACATCAGGAACGGCCAGATCTCCGCGCCCACTTTGAGGGATTTCGCCTGCACGAACGCGGGCTTGCCGAAGGCCTGGTCTTCGCCCACGGAAAGATCGTCCGCCGTGACCTCGCCCGCCCAGAGCGAGAGCTTCAAGTTGCCGAGTTTGACTTCGCGGTTCAGCGCGGCGGAAAGCTCCTGCTGCAGCATGGGCCGGAACTGATCCACGTTAATGAAGAAGGGCACGGCGACAATGCCAGCCAGCAGTACCGCCACCACAATCCCGAGCCATTTGAAGATTCGACGCATGTCAGAAATTCACCCTTAACGAGTGTACTCTTGGACAAGGCGCCCGTGATGAAAACTCCCAAGAATTTGCCCGCCCTGGTTCTGGCACTCCTGCTGGCGGCATGTCTGTTTACGTACTACGCCACGCGCGACTCCCAACGGCCGGCGGCTCATGCGAAGAAGAGCGTCGCGGCGGAGGAGCAACTGGTGGATACGAGCCTGCTGGAGGCCGCGCTCAAGCTGTCTCCGCAGGCGGCTACGGCGGAGGAGCGGGCCACGGCGCACGAGGCCTGGCGCCTGGCCGATCACGAATTGGATTTGAGCTTCGCCGCGGCGTTGCGCGCCGCGCAGGCCGAGGCGACGGCGCCGGTGCCCGCGAAGGATCCGCTGCGCCCCCTGCGCGACCGCGTGGCGGCACTCTCGGACCGCGTGGAGGCGGATCAGAAACGCGTGGCCGTGCTGGGCAAGGAAGAGAGCGACGATCTGGATCTGGCGCAGGCGCAGCTCGATCTGGACCGCGACGAACTCGACGATGCCCGCCAGGACCTGGCGCGCGAAGGCGGCGACAAGCGCGCCCGCCTGCAGCGCCTCCTGCAGGAGCACGAGGCCTCCGATAAGCTGGCCGACCAGGCAGTGAAGTTCGAAGCGCCCGCCCCCACCGGCACCATGGCCGAACAGGTGCATGCGTGGTTTGCGCTGCGGACCTACCAGAGTCAATTGGAGGCGGCCGAAGCGCAGGCGGGGCGGCACATGAAGACGCTGCTCGAGGAGCATGCGGCGGTGGAACGGCAGTTGCCCACGGCGCCGGAACCCTCTGCATCGTTGGCCCGGTTGCGGCAACTGGCGGAGTTGCACAAGTCTCTCGCCGGTCTCGATCAGGCGGCTCAGGATACGCGCCAACTGGCGGCCGCGTACCGGAATTGGAGCGGGCTGGTGGAGCGGCGCCAGGGCGCGGACCTGCACCTGCTGCTGCGCTCCTTCGCGGGCATCCTCGCCATTCTGCTGGCGGGACTATTGGTCAACGGTGCGGTGCACCGCGCCTTCCGCGGGGCCGACCGCCATCGCCTGCATCAATTGCACGTGATCTCGCGGATCACGCTGCAGGTGCTCTCGCTGCTGGTGATTCTGTTCATTGTTTTCGGCATGCCCACACAGCTTTCCACCACGATCGGCCTGCTGACCGCCGGCCTCACCGTGGTGATGAAAGATTTCATCGTGGCCTTCTTCGGATGGTTCACGCTGATGGGGAAGAACGGCATCCGCGTGGGCGATTGGGTGGAGATCGATGGCGTCTCCGGCGAAGTGATCGAGATCGGAATTCTGAAGACCGTGCTGCTGGAGTTGGGCAACTGGACCGAGACCGGCCACCCCACGGGACGGCGCGTGAGCTTCTCCAACAGCTTTGCCGGGGAGAAGCACTACTTCAATTTCTCGACTGCGAACCAGTGGCTGTGGGACCAGCTGCAGATGCCGCTGCCGCCAGAGAGCGACCCGTATCAGGCGGCGCAGCGGATTCGCGAGATTGTGGAGCGCGAGACGCAGGCGGATGCGGATGCGGCCGCGGCGGACTGGCAGCGGGTGACGCAACAATACGGGACGAAGGAGTTTTCCGCCGGTCCGGCGGTGAGCCTGCGCCCGGGCATCAACGGGCTGGACGTGCTGGTGCGCTACATCACGCGCGCGCCGCGGCGCAATGCGGTGAAATCGAAACTGCTGCGCGAGGTGGTGGAGCTGCTGCACAAGCCCGCATAACCTGGTGCGCGGAGCGATACTGAGGGTGAGTTCCAGGGCGATTGGATTGCGATGGGAGGCGCGTGGGAAGTGCTTCGCAATTTAGGCAATGAGCTTCGCTACGGGCTGCGCATGTTGTATCGCGCGCCCTCCGTTTCCGTGCCGGCAATACTGGTGCTGGCGTTGGGCATCGGCGCGGCGACGGCCCTCTATGCGGTGGTCTACGCGATGTTTCTGCGGCCGCTGCCATACCCTGAGAGCGAGCGGCTGGTTTCGGTCGCGGTCTACTTCCCCGTCTACAAACTGGATGCGCTGGCGAGTCCGGATTACGGCACGTGGCAGGGTACGCGCTCGCTCGGCGGGCTGGGCGCATACAGCACCGGCACGGGCGCGATGACCGGTCCCGCGGAGACGGTGGAAGTGGAGAGCGCGAGCATCAGCGGCAATCTGCTGGAGGTGCTGCGCGTGCGCGCGGCGCTGGGGCGGGCAATTCAGCCGGCCGACGATTCGCCGAAGGCGCCGCGCGTCGCCATGATCAGCGACGCGCTCTGGCGGCAGCAGTTCGCGGGCGATGGGCAGGTGGTGGGCCGCGCCACGCGCATCGACGGGCAGGCGTATACGATTATGGGCGTGCTGGCGCCAGGCTTCCGCATGCCCGGCGGGGGGCCTATCGACCTGCTCACACCGCTTTCGCTGGCGGAAAGCTGGCTGCGCCACGGCAGCGG
>CAIRBY010000914.1 GCA_903876865.1 uncultured Acidobacteriia bacterium | reverse complement strand
GAGCAGCCACTGCGCGTTGGCGAGATCGCGGCGGAGGCGCGCCTGCAGACCGCGGACGCCCTGTTCGCGGATGAGGAACCAGAGCTTGAGGGCGCGGAAGCGGCGGCCGAGGGGGAGTCCCCAATCGCGCAGGTTCTTGACTTCGGAATCGGCGGCGGTGCGCAGGTAGCTGGGGCTGGTGGACATGACGCGGATGAGGTGTTGGGGATCGCGCACGAAGTAGAGGGAGCAATCGAAGGCGACGCCGAGCCACTTGTGGGGATTCATGACGAGCGAATCGGCGCCTTCGATGCCTTCCCACATCCAGCGGCATTCGGGGAGGATCATGGCGGAGCCGGCCATGGCGGCATCGACGTGGAGCCAGAGCCCGAACTCTTGGGCGATGCGGGCCATGGCGGCGATGGGATCGAGCGCGGTAGTGGCGGTGGTGCCGGTGGTGCCGACGATGGCGCAGGGCTTGCGTCCGGCGGCGAGATCTTCGCGGATGGCGGCTTCGAGGGCTTCGGGCCGGAGGGCGAAGATCTCATCGTTGGGGATGTGGCGGACATTGTCGCGGCCGAAGCCCGCGAGCAGCGCGGCCTTATCGACGGAGCTGTGACTGTGGGCGGAGGTATAGACGATGAGCGGCGCGTCTTCGGCCTGGAAGCCGCCGCGGACGAGGCCGTAGTTGGTAGAGCGTTCGCGGGCGCAGAGCAGGGCGAGGAGGGTGCAACTGGAGGCGGTGTCCTGAATGACGCCGCTCCAGGCACTGGAGAGTCCGGCCATGCGGCGCATCCAATCGGTAGTGACCTCTTCGACTTCGGTGAGGGCGGGGCTGGATTGCCAGCTGAGACCGAGGACGCCGAGTCCGGTGGAGAGGTAATCGCCGAGGACGCTCGCGAGTTCGCCGTTGGAGGGGAAGTAGCCGAAGAAGCGGGGGTGCTGCCAGTGGGAGAGGCCGGGCATGACGATGTTGTCGACGTCGGAGAGGATGGCGTCGAAGGATTCGGGGTCCTGGGGCGGGTCGGCGGGGAGGGCGGCTTTGATTGCGCCGGGGGTGGTGCGGGACATGACGGGGCGCTCGGCGATGTGGGCGCGGTAATCGGCGATGCGGTCTACGATCTGGTGGCCGAGGCGGCGGAACTCTTCAGGTGTCATAAGCGGATACACCCTAGGATAGCGCCGGGTGAAAACGTGAAAAACGTGCAAATCACCAAACAAACCTAGTCCCATTTCCGGACACTTGGTCCTGCAGCTACAGTGTAGCGCGGCGGGGCAAGGATTGCGGTTATAAGTGCTTTAGAAACAATAGGTTGTAGGGTGAAATGAGGGCGCAGTCAGAAGCAGGGGCCGGGCGCCGGACCCAAAAACAAGCGAAAAAGACAACCGCAGGTTGACGGTTTTGCCCGGGATTTGAGAGGATTTGAAAAATGCGCTTCCGTCGGCCGCACCGGCGACTCGAGGCGGAGTTTCCGGGGGGGTGGCCCTGGGCCAGGAGGTTCGTTTGGCCTTTCCATTCCCGTCACGTCTCGCCGCACTCTTGTTGCTGACCGCCCCGGTGAGTTTCTGCCAGATCTACGCCGGCTGTTTCGGCCAGACATTC
>CAIRBY010000913.1 GCA_903876865.1 uncultured Acidobacteriia bacterium | reverse complement strand
GGCCGGGAGAACGCCGCCTGGCTCAACCGCCACTGCTTCCCCACCGTGGAGGCGCCCATGAGCGTCGGCAACTGGCGCCACATCGTTCCGGCGCTCGGCAATGCGCTGCGCGGCGTCCCCCCGGAAATGGCCCAATACCAGCTGCCCGGACTGTGCGCCCTGCTCCGCCGCGAGCGCTTCGACGTGGTGCAGGTGGAAGAGACGTGGCTCGCCCCGTACATCGATTCCATTCCGCGCGCCTGGCCCACCAGAACCGTGATCACGTTCCACAACATTCACGCGGTGCAGACGCAGCGCATGGCGGAGATCGAGCCTGTGGCGTGGCGGCGTGCCTGGCTCTCTACCAATGCCCGCTTCATGCAGCGCTATGAACCGCGTGTGGCCGCTCGCTTCGATCGCTCGATCACCGTCTCTCCCGTGGACCGCCAACTGCTCCTCGCAAGCGCCCCGCACCTGCACGTCGAGATGCTCCCGAACGGAGTGGACACGGCGCAGCTTACTCCCTTGCCCCCGCCCTCAGCGACGCAGACAGCGCCGCCCGCGATCCTCTTCACGGGCACGCTCAGCTACCTGCCCTGCGCCGATGCCGCCATCTGGCTGGTGCGCGTAATTCTCCCGCTGCTGCGCCGCCACGTGCCGGATGTCGAAGTGTGGATCGTCGGGCGTCTCGCCACGCCCGCAGTGGAGGCGCTCGCCGGGGAGCGCGTCTTCGTCACCGGCGAAGTGCCGGATACCGTGCCCTACTATCGCCGCTCCACGGTCGCAGTGGCCCCGCTGCGCGCCGGCGGCGGTTCGCGCCTGAAGATCCTCGAAGCCATGGCGCTCGGCCGCCCCGTGGTCTCCACAACCATCGGCGCCGAGGGCCTCGATCTGCGCGCGGGCGAACACCTGCTGCTCGCCGATAGCGCCGAAGCCTTCGCCGAGGCCATCGCACGCGTCCTCCGGGATCAAGCCCTGGCCCGCACGCTCGCCGAAAACGCCCGCCGCTTCGTCTGCGAGCACCACGATTGGGACGCCATCGCCGCCGCCCAACTCGACCTCTACGATCAGTTCCGCCCTTGAACGCCGCCCGCGCGTGTAGAATCCTTCAATGGGGTCTGTGTTCGAAAACAAGCGTACCTGGGAAGACGCGTATCCCTGGCGGCAGGATGGAGAAGAGTGGTCCGCCTGCTGGGGCAGCGCCCGCGCCCAATGGCATGGCTGCATCCTTCCCCGCATTTTTCCCTTGCTGCGCGGACGCGTACTGGAGATCGCCCCCTGCCATGGCCGCTGGACTCAGTTCCTGCTCGACCACGCCGAATCAATGATCGCCGTGGACCTCTCCACCGAATGCATCGCGTATTGCCGCGAACGCTTCCGCCACGCGCCCGCCCTCGAATTCTCGGCCAACGATGGACTCACTCTGCCGACCCTTGCCGATCGCTCCATCGATTTCGCCTTCTCCTTCGACTCGCTCGTGCACGTGGAAGCCGACGTACTCGCAAGCTACGCCACCGAACTCGCGCGCGTCCTCAAACCCGGAGCCTCCGCCTTCCTGCACCACTCCAATCTCGGGGAACACCACCGCGGCTGGTGGGACAAGTTGCGCCAGCGCCGCTCCGGCCTGCCGTTCAACACCGGTTGGCGCGCCACCTCCGTGAGCGCCGCCACCATGCGCCGCGCTGCCGCCGCCGCGGGCATGAGTTGCGTGCAGCAGGAGGTCGTCCCGTGGCTCGACAACTGGCCCAGGAATATCGATTGCTTCAGCACCCTCGTCAACACGCCCGGCCTGCCCTGCGCCACCCTTCACAACCCGCGCTTCATGGAGGAAGCCGAAGCCATCCGGAGGCTCGCCAGTCTCGCATGACGCACCTGCTCCATGACCTCGCGGTGCCTCCGCATCCCGCCGCGCCCCAGGCACGCTGCCGGCCCTGAGTGCGAACCCCTATGTTCGCCGCCACCTACATCATCAACCTCGCCCGCAGCACCGAACGCTGGCACGCACTCCAACCCGTGCTGGACCGGATGGGCGCGCCCAACCGCATCCGCTTCGAAGCCATCGATGGCGCCGCGCTCGATGCCGCCGCGCTGGCCCAACTGCACGCCCGCGGCCTGCTCTCCGCCGATACCTCCGCCTTCGACCCGCACTGCACCGCCGCCGAAATCGGCTGCGCCCTCAGCCACGCCGCCGTCCTCCGCGACATCGTCGCCCGCGATTGGCCCACCGCCCTCATCCTCGAAGACGATATCGCGCTCGCCCCGCCCGCGCGCAACTGGCAGCGCCGCCTCGGCAAAACCCTCGCCGATCTCCCCGCCTCCTGGGAACTCCTCTATCTCTACCGCTGCTTCGATATCCGCCACCGCTGCCGCCGTCTCACCCGTCGCGTGCTTGTCCCCTGGACCCCACAAGGCGGCGCCGCCTATGCCGTCACCCGCTCCGGCGCGCGCAAACTGCTGGCCGCGCTCACGCCCGTGCCGAGCGCGGTGGATCGCGTCTATTCCAGCCTCGTGCAGCGCCGGGAAATCGAGGCCTATGCGGCCAGCCCGCTGCTGATCCATCCCGGCGCGCACGCTTCCATCATTCGCAACGGACACCCCACCAAACTGTGGATGGAGAACGGCGTCAACCTGCCGCCCGAATACTGGCCCGAGCCTTTCCTCGCGCATCTCGGCGAACAGGCGCCTCCGCAGTGGCGCCGAGCCCTGCATTTCTTCCAGAGATCCCGCACAT
>CAIRBY010000912.1 GCA_903876865.1 uncultured Acidobacteriia bacterium | reverse complement strand
TCAAGCTGTTGTTCTGATCGCGATTGCGGCAGCCTCGAAAATCAAGCCAATGGCCGGTTTAGTCGCGCCACCGGAGGAACCCGCCGGCTCCACCGATCGATTCGAGCAACGCACCGTCTTCTATGAATGTTACGGTTGCGCCGGTTTGTTTGGCTTTGGTCACCAGTAGATCGGGAACGGACGATTGCAGCGGATCCGTGCTGTTTGTGCTCCCCTCCGGAGCGGTACTCTCCTGCGCCGGAATGGCCTGCGCTTCCTCCCGCTGGGGAGGGCCGTTCTCAAGCCCGCCGCTGATCAGCAGTTCTTCCACCTGTCCCCGGGCCAGTGCTTCCAGCGTCTCCTGCGGCCCGGCTACGGCTAAGCCGCGACCGCGGTATTGCTGCATCAGCCGCTCCACCTTTTCCGCGCCGCTCCTGGCTTCCTGCCCCTGCAGCTTCGCGAGTGTGGCGGTCAGAACGTCCTGCTCGGAAGCGTGAATGTCGAGCTTGATTACCTCCACCATGGAAGCCAGATCCTGAGGCAGTTGCTCTTCGAGGAGCGGAATGACAACCGAATCTCCGGCGAGGATGATGTGGGTGATTTTGTCTTCGCGGACGATCTGCGCCAGGCGTTCGATCACATCTTTAGCGTGCTCCAGGTGCGCGTTCCCCACCCGCCGCTGGTAACGGGCCTGCGACCAGCCACCTACCTTGACCCGGTGAACTTTCTTGCCATTCACCTCCTCCGCGCCGATGATGTGGTCAAGCCCGAAGACAAAGATGCGCGCCGTGTTCATGTCCGTAAGCACGGCGGCGTAGCGTGGATATTGTCCATCGAGATGTGCCAGATGGTACAGATGAGGCTGGTTGGTGGCATAGACGCGGTTCTCGCTGACCGGGGTGGTCAACTGGATTGCCTCAAAGAATTCCGCTGCGCCCCAGCACGCAAATATCGCCACCCCGTTTGCCGCGGCGTCGATCTGGTCAGTGGCGTATGCAATGATGCGCTCCACGTCGCGATCGAAACTGTGACGCTCCGGGGAGCCCGGCGGCCAGGTTCGGGCCAGCGCCTTGAATTCGCGGTGAAGATGGGGCGTCGCGTCAGGTGTGCGCCCGTGCTGATCCGGCTGCGTGTTCAAGTAGACGCTCAACACGGGAAGCGTGCCTGGCTCGAAGGCCACCAGCCGTGCGAGCGGCTCTTCCAAAGTGGTCGCGAGTGGCTCTGTGATCGTGGACGACATGCCAGTGCATGAGCACCCCGCGGGCCATACCGAGGAAGAGGACGTGCACGGAGGGCGCTGCTATTGCGGCGCCGGTCCTCCGTGGAGAGTGTCCGGATCTCTCTCCGCGCGGAAGTGGCCTTCACGTTGACCGTCCCTGGCCGCTTGCCTGGTGGGACGCAGCCCTTCGTTGCGCCGCAACATTGCAATTCCTGCATTCCCCACCGCAAATGATGCCGCTTTTCCAGTCGGGAACGGCGAACCATGATGGAAGCCTCCGGATGGCGCCCCAGGCGGAAAGTTCCCTCGGGTGCTTCCATTCGTGAAGGAGAGTGCGGAGCTTTCCATGCGTTGCTGATCTTGTGCTGCCTCCGGAATATCCTTGCCCGCGCAGCCTTGGCCGCACAGGGAAAGCGCACTCCGTTGTCTGAACCGTCGGCCGGACGCAAGCCGCTGATGGACCGGCGGATCTGAAATTGGATGTTTCCTGGCTTTGGCCCCCGATCTGCGTAGGAAGGAGGTGAGGTAATAACATGTCGACCCTATTGGTAATTATCCTGCTGCTGTTCCTTCTGGGCGGAGGTGGTTGGGGATATTCCCGTTGGCGCGGGTAGCGCTGGCCCGGACTGGTGCCGGGGAAACACGGCCGCGCGGAAACCGTGGCCGCAACAGATTGAAGATTGGAGTCGAAAACCATGATTGAATACGTCGGATCGATTGAAAAAGAAACTCTGGACAACACGTTTTTCAGGCGCGTGCTATTCACCGGCCCTCACTCTCAGCTGGTTGTCATGTGCCTGCAACCGGGCGAAGCGATCGGCGATGAGGTACACCCGAAGGTTGACCAGTTCTTCCGTATCGAGCGGGGAGATGCCAAATTCATTTTTGACCAGAAGGACGAACATACCGTGCACGATGGAGGTGCGGTAGTTGTTCCGGCGGGGACTTACCACAATGTCGTGAATGTGTCTAAGACTGCACCCTTGAAGTTGTACACGATCTACTCTCCGCCGAACCACGCGCCTGGCACGGTGCACAAGACCAAGGCTGACGCCGAAGTGGCGGAACCGGTGGCGCATCACTAAGTGTCCGCAGGCGGTGAGCACCACTCCCACAGGGCGGTTCATGATTCCAGATTGCCCGTCTGACGGTTGCAGCGGGAGTCGCTTGCGCAGCGCGCGCTCCGGAGGAACGCATGACGCCCAGAGGTTCCGAGATCGCATTCATCGTGAACCAGCGAGCCGGCGGACTCGGGACATCTCCACCGCTGGATGAACTGGTTGCCACGTTGGAACGATGCGGCTTCAAGCCCGATCCGATTCTGATCAAAAAGGGAGCGGACCCGGCGGACGCCGCCCGGGATGCGCTCCGGCGCGGCGCAAAGACGCTGGTGGCGGCAGGAGGAGACGGCACCATCAGTGCCGTTGCTTCCACGCTGCTGGATTCCGGGGCTACGCTCGGCGTACTGCCCATGGGAACGCGCAATCACTTTGCCAGGGATCTTCGGATACCCATGGATATTGGGGACGCGGCCCGTGTTCTTGCCAACGGCGTGGTGGCGAGAATCGATGTCGGCGAGGTCAATGGCCGCGCGTTTCTCAACAATTCGAGCCTCGGTGTCTATCCGCAGATGGTGGTCTGGCGGGAGGAATACCGGCGCAAAGGGTGGACGAAATGGATCGCCCTCCTCTGGGCCGCCGTGACGGCTTTGGGACGGATGCCTTTCGTGAAACTCCGGTTGACCGCGGCCGGCACAGATCTGGCGGGGCTTACCCCCATGATCTTCGTAGGCAACAACGAGTACGAAATCGAAGGCTTCGAAGCCGGCACGCGGCGCCGGATTGACGCTGGCCGGTTGTTCATCTATGCGGTGAATGCATCCACGCCAGGCGGGCTGATCCACTTATCCCTGATGGCTTTGTTGGGGCGGCTTCGCCAGGCCCGGGATTTTGATTCGCTCTGCGTGGTTGAGGCCTGGGTGGAAACCAGGCGGCGGTGGGCGAGGGTCTCACTGGACGGGGAG
>CAIRBY010000911.1 GCA_903876865.1 uncultured Acidobacteriia bacterium | reverse complement strand
TGCAGAGTAAGCTTCATATGGGCTCCTCGTTTTGCCGTTTGTTTCGCAGCAACAGCTTAACGCCAACGGAGCCCCTATTCAAACACAATCAGGCCGTTTTGTTTTATTTCAGTCGATTACCTCAATTATGCAAGTGCCTCGTGTCACCGGCTTGCATAAGATGGATCACATGAGATGGTTGCGCGGTTCGCTGTTCTTGCTAATGAGTGGGGCGTGGGGGCAGACGCCTGCGCCGGTGACGGTGCCGGATTCGATTGCGCTCGAAGCCAACATCGCCTACGACCGCTACCCGGCCACGCTGCTGGACGTGATGTACCCGAAGGCGAAGGCGGCGGGGAAGCGGCCGGGCGTGATCACGTTCCACGGCGGCGGATGGATTCGGAGCACGAAAGAGACGATGATGCAGTCGTTCTGCCTGCCGTATCTGGAGCGCGGGTTCGTGGTGGCGAATGTGGAATTCCGGGTGGCTCCGGCGGCGAAGGCTCCGGGGGCGGTGAACGATGCGCTGCGGGCGGCGCAGTGGTTTGTGGATCACGCGGAGCAGTACGGCGTGGACACGAAGCGGATCGTGGTGACGGGCGCATCGGCGGGCGGGCACCTGGCGTTGATGGTGGGGATGACGCCGGCGGAGGCGAAGCTGGGTCCGGCGATCCGGGTGGCGACGATTGTGAACGGGTATGGGGTGACGGATGTGGGGGACCTGTTGGACGGTCCGCACCATCAGGGCTTCGCGACGGAGTGGCTGCCGGAGCAGGAGGGGCGGCTGGAACTGGCGAAGCGGCTGTCGCCGATGACGTATGTGCGGGCGGGGTTGCCGCCGACGCTGACGGTGCAGGGCGAGAACGATCATACGGTGCCGCACGAGCAGGGGGTGCGTCTGACGGCGGCGCTGCGCGCGGCGGGCGTGGACGCGGAGATGATGACGGTGCCCGGAGCGGGGCACGGCTTTTCGCGGGAGCAGTGGCCGGCGGTGCACGCGCGCATCTTCGCGTTCCTGGCGGCGAGAGGAATACTGGGCGGGGAGGGCGATGAGGCGGCGGTGAAGGACGTGGTGCGGCGGTACGTGGAGGCGCGGGAGCGGAAGGACGGAGCGGCGATCGGCGCGCTGTTCACGGCGGATGCGGATCAACTGGTCTCTTCGGGCGAGTGGCGCAAGGGGCGCGAGGCGGTGGTGCGCGGGACGCTGGCGAGTTCAGAGAGCGCGGGCGGGAAGCGCACGATCGCGGTGGAGGCGGTGCGGTTCCCCGGCGCGGATACGGCGATCGCGGACGGGCGGTACGAGATCGCGGGAACGGGCGGTGCGGAGGCGCGGCGGATGTGGAGCACGTTCGTGATGACGCGTACGGCGGAGGGGTGGAAGATCGCGGCGATTCGGAATATGCTGCCCGCGGCGGCGGCGGGGAAATGAACGGCGGGGAGTTCACGCTACGGCTGGCGCACGCGGCGGATGTGGCTGCGTTGACGGCGCTGATTCAGGCGAGCGTGCGCGGGTTGCAGGCGGGCGAGTATACGGAGGCGCAGCGCGAGGCGGCGCTGGAGCTGGTGTACGGCGTGGACAGTCAGTTGATCGCGGACGGGACTTACTTCTTGGTGGAGGCTGACAGGGTGATCGCGGGGTGCGGGGGGTGGAGCAGGCGGCGCACATTGTATGGCGGGGACCGGTACGCGGCGCGGGAGGATTCGCTGCTCGATCCGGCGCGGGAGGCGGCGCGAATCCGGGCGTTCTTCGTGCATCCGGCGTGGGCGCGGAGAGGCATCGGGGGGCTGATTCTGGAGGCGTGCGAGGGTGCTGCCGCGGCGGCGGGGTTCACGCGGCTGGAGATGGGGGCGACGCTGACGGGCGTGCCGTTTTACCGGGCGAAGGGGTACGCGGAGGCGGAGCGGATCGGGGTGCCGCTGCGGGACGGGGAGTCGCTGGCGGTGGTGCGGATGGAGAAGAGGCTGGGGTAGGGGGAAAAGGCGGCAGGCGGAACCGCCTGCTGCTTAAATAAGCCAGTTTGCAAATCGTGGGGCCGTCCCCCTGGACTTCAGGCGACGCCCTCGTCGGCTTTTCGATGGTTGGAGAGCTTTGATTCTTTGAAGAGACAGCGGGACCAGGGGGTCCCGCGCGGACGAGGGCGTCCGCCCCACAAGGTCCGGCGAAATTTGGCGCCGACGCTTATTCAAGCGGCATTGGGCGGAAGCGCCTGCCCCACCGAGGGCAGAGAGTTGGCAGGCGGAAGCGCCTGCCCTACCGAGGGCAGAGAGTTGGCAGGCGGAAGCGCCTGCCCTACTTACGACTTCAAGTTAGTTTCGAATAACTTGAGGATGCGCTTGTATTCGTCGGCCCAGCTGGAGGGCTGGATGAAGGAGTGGTCTTCTACCGGGAAGGGGGCGACGGACCAGTTCTCTTTGCGCAGTTCGATGAGGCGCTGCATGAGGCGGACGGTGTCCTGGAACTCGACGTTGGTATCGACCATGCCGTGGCAGATGAGGAGCGCGCCCTTGAGGCCTTCGGCGAAGAAAATGGGGCTGCTGCGGCGGTAGGCTTCGGGATCGCTCTGCGGGGTGTTCAGGATCTCGGCGGTGTAGCCGTGATTGTAGGTGGCCCAATCTGTGACGGGGCGGAGGGCGGCTCCGGCGGCGAAGACATCGGGCTGGGTGAACATCGCCATGAGGGTGATGAAGCCGCCGTAGCTGCCGCCATACAGACCGATCTTTTTGGGGTCGGTGCCGTATTGGGAGACGGCGAATTTGGCGGCATCGACGATGTCGTCGAGGTCTTTGCCGCCCATGTGTTCATAGATGGCGGTGCGCCAATCGCGGCCGTAGCCGGAGGAGCCGCGGTAATCCACGTCGAGCACGAGGTAACCCTTCTCTTGCAGGATGTGGTGGAACATATACTCGTGCGAGTAAGTGGACCACTTATGGTCTACATTTTGTAAGTAACCTGCGCCGTGCACGAAGATGACGGCGGGGCCGCCCTTCTTATAGTTCGCGGGCTTGTAGAGGCGGGCGGGGACTTTGACGCCGTCGCGCGCGGGGACCTGCACGATGGGCGCGTCCTGCCACGCGTACTGGCTGAACTCGGCGGAGGGTGAAGTGGTGAGGCGCTTGAGATCCTGGCCGGGCTGGTTTTCCTGCACGTAGAGATCGGGCGGACGGTTGGTGTAGGAGTAGACGTCGGCGATCCACTTCTCATCGGGAGAGAAGGCGGCGGTGTGTTTGCCGGGGGCTTTGGAGATGCGGGTGAGCGCGCCGCCATCACCGGGGAGTTCGTAGAGGAACTGATCGGAGGGGCCATCGGCGGTGGCGATGAGATAGAACTTGGACTTGTCTTTGGACTGGCGGGCGCTGAGCACTTCCCACTTGCCGGAGGTGAGCGGGCGCGGTTCGCCGCCATCGAAGGGGACGGCGTAGAGGTGGGCGAAGCCGGATTTTTCCGAGATATAGAAGGCCTCGCGATCGTTCTTCATCCAGCCGAGGGTGTTGGTGGTGCCTTGGGGGCCGCCGACCCACGCGTCGTCGTGGAGGTTGACGAGGACGCGGGTTTTGCCGGTGGCGATATCGAGGGCGAAGATCCACTGGTCTTTGAAATCGGCGGCGCGTCCCATGAGGATCGCCTTGGCGCCGTCTTCGCTCCAGATGGGGGCGCTGAGCTGGATTTCGCGATCGTTGGAGGCGGGGGCGGCGCCGCGTCCGGGGCCGGCGGGCGGTGCGGCGGGCGCGGCCGGGGCTGCTGCGGCGGTCTTCTTCTGGCCGTGATCGACCCACTTCACTTCGCCGGTTTCGACGTTGAGGATGGCGAGGCGGGTGGCGCCCTGGGTATCGCCGACATTGCTGCGGCCGTTGATGTCTTCGGTGTAGGCGCTATCGGTGATGAAGTTGGGCACGATGGTGCTTTTGGCGGGCGTGGCGGCGGCTTCGAAGACGCTCGCGATCACGTATTTCTCATCGGGCGTGAGTTG
>CAIRBY010000910.1 GCA_903876865.1 uncultured Acidobacteriia bacterium | reverse complement strand
GGAGTTTCTGGCGGCGAGCTCGGATGCGCTGTATGGCGGGTACGCGAGCCTGGATTGCGCGATTACGTTGGCGCGGCTGGGGCGGAGCGGCGAGGCGGGACCGCATCTCGCACGGGCGGCGGAGGCGGCGGCGCAGTACGCGGAGTTGCGTCCCTCGCTGGCGCGATACCGGGCGGAGATGAACTTGAGCACGAATGCGTGGGCGGAGACGATTCGCGGGGCGAAGGCGGCGCTGGTGGGGATCGAGAATCTGAATCCGCGGATCGAGGCTGAGTTGACGCGGTTGCAGGGGTTGGCGATGCTGCGCGGCGGAAATCGCGGAGGGGGCACGAAGTTGTGCGAAAGCGCGTACGCTGCGGCGCGGAAGTTGCAGGACGAGGGCGAGTTGCTGGTGACGCGGATGGCGTTGCTGGAGGCGCGTGTGGCGGCGCGGGATGGGGCGGGGGCGCGGAGCGTGCTGGGGGAGATGGAAGCTGGCCTGGGGACACATCCGGAGAGCCGGTGGTATGCGCTGGCGTTGATGGGGCGGATCGACCGGCCGACTGGGGAACTCGCGAAAGAGGCGATGGGGAAACTGGAAGCGCTGTGGGGACGCGAGGCGTTCGCACAGTATGGGAAGCGTCCGGATGTGCAGGAGCTTTCCCGCATGCTGTCGCAGAGTACGGCGGCGGCGCACTAATGAAGGAGAAGAGCGGATGCGAACGATTGGTTTGATATGCGGGTTAGTGATGCTGGTTGGGTGCCAACAGGCGACGGAGGAAGCGAAGAAGACTGCGGAGGCGCAGAAGGGGCCGAAGGGCCCAACGATTCCACCGCTGACGAACGACGACAGTTCGCCGATTATTATTTCGGACGGGTCCGTGAAGATGAATCAGAAGGATCACTTCCGGATTCACCGAAAGAAGGACGGGCCGAGCGGACCGAGCGGACCGGGCGCTCCCGCGGCTAGCATCAAACTTGGTGGACATGCGCCGACTACCGTGGGATACCAGTGCGATCCGGGAACGGTGGCCGCCCCCGGGAACTGCGGCGCGGCGTGCGACCCCGCCGCCATCGTCAGTAAGTGTACGGTGCCGCTGAGCGGGCTCAACTCCTGGAGCCTGGATCTATCCGATAGCACCGGAGTGGTCGCCAATCTGAACTGGGACAACGGAAAGCCGGAGAAGATCAGAGTGCAACTTCCCAAGGGATACGACATTCAGGGTAAAGGCGAGGGGAGTACGATCTCTGGTGTCAGCCTCCTCCCGAGTACGAAGAGCCTGACTTCCTCGCAGCTCACGGTGAATGGGAATGGAGCCGTATATAAGTTCGCCTGCGCCTCAGGCCAGGTGTGTCTTACCGTCGGCTACTACTGCCCCGGGACTGCCGGGCCTTGTGAGTAATGAGGTGGAACACCAGGGCCACTAGAGCGGGCGGAAGCGGGCGCTGAAGTGGCGGAGGAAGGGAGGCTGTTCGACGATTTCCATGCCGCGGATTTCGTGTTTGCGGGCGTTGACTTCGAGGATGGCCTCCACCACGTAATCGATGTGGCTCTGGGTGTAGACGCGGCGCGGGATGGCGAGGCGGAGCAACTCGTGGCGGGCCGAGGCTCCGAACATGACGGAGCCGATTTCGACGGAGCGGATGCCGGCGTGGCGATAGAGTTCGACGGCGAGGGCCTGGCCGGGGAACTGATGGGGCGGGATGTGGGGGAGCATACGGGCGGCATCGATATAGATGGCGTGTCCGCCGGGAGGCTCGACGATGGGGACGCCCTGGCTGGAGATGTGGTCGCCGAGGTAGCCGGTGGAGATGATGCGGTAGCGGAGGTAATCGGGGTCGAGGATCTCTTCGAGACCGACGGCGATGGCGTCGAGATCGCGTCCGGCGAGGCCGCCATAGGTGGGGAAGCCTTCGGTGAGGATCAGCAGGTTGGTTTCGAGGAGGGCGACCTTATCGTCATTGGTGCAGAGCAGGCCGCCGATATTGGCGAAGGCGTCTTTCTTGGCGGAGAAGGTGCAGCCATCGGCGAGGGAGAACATCTTCTGCGCGATCTGCTTGGGGGTCCAGGAGGCATAGCCGGGTTCGCGTTCGCGGATGAACCAGGCGTTTTCGGCGAAGCGGCAGGCATCGAGATAGAAGGGGATGCCGTGGCGTGAGGCGACGGCTTTGACGGCCTCGATGTTGGCCATGGAGACGGGCTGGCCGCCGCCGGAGTTGTTGGTGATGGTGAGCATCACGAGGGGGATGTTGGGCGCGCCCTCGGCGGCGATGAGGGTTTCGAGCGCGGCGACATCCATGTTGCCTTTGAAATCGAGGCGGAGCTGGGTATCGGCGGCGGCGGGGAGGGGAAGATCGACGGCGCGGGAGCCGGTGTGTTCGATATTGGCGCGGGTGGTATCGAAGTGGGTGTTGGAGGGGATGACGTGGCCGGGTTTGCAGACCACGCTAAAGAGGATGCGTTCGGCGGCTCGTCCCTGGTGGCAGGGGATGATGTGGCGGAAGCCGGTGAGGGCGGTAGCGACGCGCTGGAGGCGGACGAAGCTCTCGCTGCCGGCGTAGGATTCATCGCCGCGCATGATGGCGGCCCACTGCTCGGTGGACATGGCGCTGGTGCCGGAATCGGTGAGCAGATCGATCAGGATGTTGCGGGCTTCGACGAGGAAGAGGTTGTAGCCGGCGGCCTGCAGGTAGCCTTCCCGCTCTTCGGGGGTGGTGTGGCGGAGGGGCTCGACGCTCTTGATGCGGAACGGCTCAATGATGGTCTTCACGTTGTTGAGAGTAACTCCAATTCAAGGCTGCCGGTGCAATTCCGGGACAAAACTTGCGGCGCGGGGTTCCGGCGGGGATACGGGCGGGGCTGAAATGGGCGGGCGAGAGCGGCTGTCGACCTGCGTGTTATGATTTCGCCAGCGATGCGAGTGTGGCTGCTGGCGATGGCGGGAGCGGTTCTGGCGCGGGCGGTGACGCCGATACCGGCGGGTGCGCTCATCCAATATCCGGCGCACTACTTCAATCTGAATCACAAACGGCTGCGCTTCCTGCCGAAGGGTGACGGGTACGCGGCGACGGCTTCGGCATCGCGGCAGTTGTACGCGCGGGGCGAGGCGTACACTCCGCCGGCGGGGGTGCGGGGGCGAAACGGCAGCGCGACGATGCAACTGCCTTTTGCGTTTCCGTTCGCGGGGAAGAAGTGGACGCAATTGTGGGTGAACTATAGCGGCAGTCTGAGTTTCGGAGCGGCCGAGACCGATGTCTTTAACGGGTTCGGAACGTGGCCCGAGGGGACGATGCGGTGGATGGGCGCGACGCTGGACGCGCAATCGCTGGCGGGGCGGGTGCGGATGATCGCGCCGTTGTGGAACTTCTATTCGCTGGGAGAGAGTACGGCTTGGATCCGCTCCTCGGCGAAGGAGTTTGTGGTGACGTGGGATGCGCAGCGGTACATGGAATACAACGAAGGGTATGCGCCATTGGGGCGCAATCTCTTCCAGGTGCGGTTGACGCCGGACGGGGCGATTGAGTTCCGGTATGAGGAGGTGGCGGAGCGGGACGGGATCGTAGGCGTGTTCAGCGGGCAGGCGGCGAAGAGCCGGGTGCTGGACGAGAACGGCGCCAGCATGATCGAGGACACGGGGACGGCGCTGCGCATCACCACGCCGCTGCGAACGGACCGGAAGGCGGCGACGTATGCGGGCGTGTTCAGCCGTGGAGACGAGCCATGCAAGGCGTTGCTGCGGATGCCGGGCGAGGAGCGCAACACGAACTGCGCGGGCTATGGAGTGGTGCGCGGGAGCGATCTGGAGTTCTACATATCGAAGCTGGACCTGGGTGAGGGCGGGAAGTTCGAATGGGCGGCGGGGGGAGTGAGCGAAGGCGAAGCGCTGGCGACGCGCAGCGTCAGCGCGGGCTTGGGCGGGAATGGGGCGGTTCCCCTGGCGACGGCGCGAGGGGTGACAGGCGGGAATCTCTTCGAGGTATTTCACTACCCCTCGGTTTCGAAGGCGCATGCGGTGACGATGCAGCATATCTATCGCACGGCGGCGCCGGTGGACGATTTCGCGGTGGTGGTGACGGATTTTCGCATCGACGATCTGTACAATCACGGCGGAAGCACGGGGCCGTTGAACGTGCGGATTGAAGGGATCGGGCACGAAGAAGTGGAGGATGGCGGGGCGAAGGCGGAGTATGGTTCGGGCGCGCTGCAGGCCGCGGCGGGGCCGATCTACCTGGGGCCGCGATTTCAGGAGACTCCGAAGGACGAGACGCGCAGCTACCGGAACTACGCGTTCGCGACGGCGTGGATGGCGCATGAGTTGACGC
>CAIRBY010000909.1 GCA_903876865.1 uncultured Acidobacteriia bacterium | reverse complement strand
TGTATCGGATTGCCGTTGCCGGGCGCGAGATAGACGCCGGGAATGCCCGCCGCGCGAAACGGCAGATCCGCCACTCCCGCCCAGAACACAAAGTTGTCGATGCCCTCGAGCAGAATAACTTTCCCCGGCACGGAGCGGTGAATCTCCTCGACGCCGAGCACCAGATCCTCAACCTTCGCCGTGCGCTCGTGCTGCCAGTTCGTCGCGGTCCAGGAGGCGCGCACGTTGGGCACAATATACAGCAGCAGCGCCAGAGCCGCCCCGAGCGGACTCTTGCGAATCGCCAGCGCCCCGAGCATCGCGATCCCAATCGCGGGCACGGCTAGATAATACGGCATGGTGTGTTGCGGCAGGGAAAGATAGGGCAGCACCGGGAAGAGGAACCAGGCCAGCGCGAGCAGCGGCAGATAGTCGCGGCGCCAGAGGCTCCACACGGTGCCGGCGAGCGCGAGCGCGGTCAGCGGCAACGTCATCGAGCCGAGGCCCCAGTCCCAATAGGTGCGCAGGGTGGAGAAGACGATGCTGTCCAGTTGCGGCGCGTAGGCTCCCGTCTCCGGCGGAGGCGCCACATGGAAATGCAGCGCGACCATCGCCGCCGAAACCACGAACATCGGCAGAACGCGTTTCAAATAGGGGCGCGCGAACAAGAGCGTATAAAGTGCGGCCAGCGCCGGATAAACCACGTTGATTTCCAGCGCGCCCAAGCCGAGCACGAAGGCCGCCCAGTGCCAGAATGCGAAGCGCCGGTCCCCGCTTTCGACCCAGCGCAACAGCGCATAGAACGCCATCAGGAGGAAGAAGCCGCTCAACACCTGATTGAAAATCGAACACCATCCCATGGCGTAGGCCAGACCCGGATTCACCACCCACAGCATGGCCGCGGCGGACGCGGCGAGTGTTGAACCAGTGAGGCGGCGCACAATCCCGGCCAGCAACAGCAGGCTCGCTGCTTGCACGACAAACGCGAGCAGATGAAACGGCAGCGCGTTCATCCCGAAAGTCGCGTTGAGGCCCAGCCAGTAGGCATTTTCACCCAGCGGGCGCAGATTGCCGTGCGCCTTCGGGGCGAAGAGCGCCGAGGCCAGATCGCTTGCCGAGTGCACGTCCTGCCGCAAGTTGAGCCAGCCGAAATCGTCCTGCTGAAACCAGGATGTGAGGCCGGGCCAATAGAGCGCGAGCAACAGCAGCACGGGCGCGATCAGCCAGACGCGGTCTCGGAATTTCGGCACCCTCTGATCGTAACTTATCGGCATAATGGACTCATGGAAACCGGTCCCGGAGAGATCCGCCACGTCAGTGATACGGCGCTCATGACGGCGGCTTGCAGGGCGATGGAGACGGAGCGCGCGGATGGCCTGATCCGCGATCTCTATGCGGCGCGACTGGCCGCAGAGCGAGGCATGGCGATTGCGCGCGCAATGCCGGATCTGGACCGCGTCTGTTTCGGCATGGGCCTGCGCACACGTTATCTGGACGAACTGGTGCTCGCCACCATTGCCGGGGCGCGGATTCAGTGTGTGCTCAACGTCGGCGCGGGCCTCGATTCACGGCCGTGGCGCCTGGACCTGCCCGCGGATCTTCGCTGGATCGAGGTGGATCTCCCGGCCATGCTCGAGTACAAAACGCGCGTCATGGCCGACGTGCAGCCGCGTTGCCGCCGGGAAGCGATGGTCGTGGATGTGTGCGACGCCGAAGCGCGGCGAGCCATGTTCGACGCGGCTGGCAGTGACGCGGTGCTGCTCATCACCGAAGGCCTGCTACCCTATCTGCCCGGCGCCGTGGTGAATGCGCTGGCGGCTTCCGAAAACGTTGCGCATCACTGGCTGCAGGATGTCATCTCACCTGCCATGGCGGCGCTCGGCCGGATGGACAAGTGCCGGCCGATCGAAGATGTTCGGGCGCCGGATCATCTGGACGGACTACAGACCATCGCGGCCCTCGAACAGCACGGGTGGCGCAGAAAGATCCATCGCAATTACGGGAAGGATGCGTGGCCCTTCGCCGCCGCACGCCTGCAAGCGCTGCTGCGCCTGCGGGCCGATTCCACCACCGTACCCCCGGCCCTGCCGCCCGACGATCCCACCGGCGTGCACCTGTTCGTGCGGTAGAGCCGGCGTTTCCGCCTGCCAACTCCTTGGCAGTCCCGGTTGGCAGGCGAAAACACCTGCCCTACTGTGCACTCACACCACCTTCGTACCCGTCCAGCGCATCTTGCGGCCATTCTTCAACGAGAGATTCGCCATCTGCACCACCAGCGCCGCCTGGAATGCCAGTTGTATCGGCGCCGTGGGCCTCTGCCGCGTGCGCACGCACTCCAGGAAGTTCTGCACGTGGAGATCGGTGGCCCACCCGAATCCCTTGGCGGATCTTTTCTCGATCGCGGCCTGCTCCTCGGCGCCCTTCAGGAACACCTTCAACTCCTCGCGCCCAATATCCATGCGTGCCTGATCGCCATCCAACTGGTTCAACTGATCGTTGCGGCTCTTGTACTGCATGGCCGCGTAGTTCACCGTGAAGATGCCGAGGAAATCCTCGGGATACTCCGCAATCACCACCACGCTCTCCGGCTGATCCACGCCCGCTTTGTGCGGCCTGTTCGCCGCCGCCGTCACCGCCGAGGGGAACGTCGCACCCATCAGCATATGAATGCCGTCGAAGACGTGCGCGCCCTGATCGGCCACGATGCCTCCTGCGTATTCCGAGTAGAGCCGCCAGTTGCGAAACCGGTCGGCATCCAGGGGGCGGCGCGCGGCGGAGCCCTGCCACTGTTCCCAATCCAGCGGACCGGCGAGTTTGGTGGCGGCGGGACTGTTGACGTAATTGTTCAACCACCACGAACGCACCATGCGCACGTTGCCCAATTTGCCGCCGGCCACGATCGTCCGGCCCTCCTGATAGAGGTCGTAGCTGCGCCGCTGCATCCCCACCTGGATGATCTGCTTCGTCTTGCGCTCCGCCTCTATCAGCGCGATGCCCTGCTCTGGCGTCTGGCAGAGCGGCTTCTCCACATACACGTCCTTGCCCGCCGCAAGCGCGTCCAGCACCATCTGGTAGTGCCAGTGCTCAGGCGTCGCGATGAGCACCGCCTGCACGTCCTTATCGGCAAGCAACTCTTTGTAGTTGCGATACACCTTGGGGTGCGTGCCCGGAACCTTCGAGGCCACCGACACTGCATTTTCCAGATTCGGTTCGTAAACATCGCAAATGGCGTGAACCTTCAACGCCGGATCTTTCTGAAAGACACCCATGACAAAGGTGCCGCGTCCTCCAGAGCCGATCACACCGAGCGAGATCTGGTCCGAAGGTGGCACGGCCCATGCGGCCAGAGCGCTGGCGCCGGTCAAGACGAACGTGCGACGGGGGAGATGCATAAGGTTATGATAGTCCCGTGAGCGCTAAACCTACAGAT
>CAIRBY010000908.1 GCA_903876865.1 uncultured Acidobacteriia bacterium | reverse complement strand
GGCAGGTCTCAAGGCTCGCCACCGGTTCCAGTAGCACAAGTCGGTCGGCCCACTCCGATCCAGCCGCTCCCGCCGCACGGGACGCCTCCTGGATCGACCGTTCCACGGAGTACCAGATCGCGGGCATCCACACGCCTCGCGGGGCGAGACGGAACAGTAGCCAGAGGCGATCCGCTGCGGGGATTTCCAGCGCCGCGATCCCGGTAGCGCCGATTCGGTCGCGGCCAGCCCAGAGCGACTCGACACGGGTACGCGGATAGGCCCTACACGGGCGGAGTTCCATGACGCCATCGACGGTGACGGTGTAGGCGAAGTCCATCACTCACTCCCCCTCTGCTTCGGGGCGGCGTGGCAGGACTCGCAGCAGTAGCAGTTCGCGCACGCTCCGGGCCATGACCGTTCGCCGGGGTACTTCGTGGGTTCGTACCTCTTGCACGGGAACCGCTTGCACCCGCACCTCCCCGCCTCGGCAGCGGTGACCTCCAGTCGCGTACCCGGCGCCACCTTGCCTATCGCGCCGGTCTCCTGCCCAGCTGGGAGGCGAAGCGTCTCCCCCTCGGCAGCGGGGGCGTGGTAGCACGGCCCGTCGAGCCGGTGGACGACTCCAAGGGTGAGAGGCCCGCCGCAGACGCATCCCTTCCCCTCGGCAGCGGGGGCGGATGCGAGAGCTTGGTCGTGATGGTGCAGAACGAGACCCAGCAGCCCGGCAAGAACCTTGTCGTTGACGTGGTGCTTGACGCATCGGGCGAGCACGCGCTCCATGTCGTAGCGGGCGCGGTTGAGGTGTTCAGCCGTTACCCTGACCTGCTCCTGAAGCCGTGCAACCGCGACGATGCATTCCGGGCACACCCCGTCTACGCAGTCGTGGCGGCACGGGTCGCCGGTCACCCCGGTCGGGTAGTCAGGCACGGTCGCCTCCGTTCTCGTCTTCATCTCAGAACTCCCGGCAGTCGGGACAGAGCGCGAAGCCGCCCGCGATGCAATCGACGGTGCGGCAGTTAGGGTCGTCGCAGGGCTTCGGGACTTTGCCGGTGCCGTAGCACTTCGGGCAGTAGGTGCGCTCGTAGAACTTCGGCTTGGGCGGCTCGGCCAGCGGCCCGCAGACGTGGCGACCGGCCTTCACGCACCCGTCCTCGGCAGCGGGGGCGATGAGAGCGGCGCGGAGCCCGTTGACGTAGCTCAGGACGGACGGGGCAACGCGGAGACAGAAGTGGGCGTCGTCACCGCAGGACTCGCCGTCCTCCCCGAGATTCTCGTGCTCACCGCATCCGCAGAGGCAGACCGCGTTGCCCACCCTCACCATCTCCTCAAGCTCTGCCACGCGCCGCAGGAGAGCGGAGCGGCTGCGACCGACCGGAGCCTCGGCAGCGGGTGCGGCGGCGAGGGCGGCGCGGGCGCGGCACTGAGCGCACCACAGCGACTCCTGTTTGTACGCGGAGAGGCACGTCACGATGTCCCCTCCACGGCACTTCATCCCGGCGATCTCCTCCAGCGCGCCCTGATACCGCTTCGTCTCCTTCAGCAGCGCGTTGTAGTCCGAGATCAGGTTCTCGACCCTATTGCGGAGTGGCTGGATCTCGGCGTCGAGGGGAACCGTTCGGGATTCCCGAATCGTTGACTCACCCACGGCGCGCCCCCTTTCGGTCAGTGCGGGTCACCCTGATTCCGCCGATCCCCCTCGTCCACCCGGCCACCGTCCAGGCCACGGCACAGGCGCCGACGATCACCACGCTCACGATCCAGTCCGGCACCAGGCGCCAGATCACGCGAGCCTCCGCTGGCGGTCGTTCTCTTCGGCGCGCGTCAGGTTCGCGGTGTCGGCGAAGGTCCTCGCGGCCAGCATGGTCGGGAAGAAATGTTCGCAGTTGGCCGGGGCTCCCTCGCAGTCCTTCAAGTATTCCCAAACCCAGGTCCCGTTGACCAGGTACGCGCACCAATGATCGGACTTCTCCCTCACTCGCTCCTCCTCATCCATCTCGATTTCCACGGCGTCTCTTCCGACACGATCTCGAACCCGCTGCCCGCCAGCTCCGCAATGCTCGGGCAGTCGGTTCGGCACCGCACCCCTGCGAGCCAGACCGAGAAGATCCCGTCCCAGGACGACGCTGGGACGGGGGAAGAAATGCCGCTGGCGTCAACGCGGGGGTCAGACCGCTCGTCCAGGCCGTCGGCGGGAAGGGGCATTGACCTACGCTGCCTCGACGGAGCCGAGCGCCCTGCGCTTGCCGTGGGACTTCTTGAGCCGGGCAGCCCTCACATTAGCGAGCTGCCCATGCCCCCCGAAGTTCGCGGCGCGTTTGCGGGACGCATCTTTAGCCAGGAACATAAGCGGCACCTGCTTTTTCGCCGCGAAATTGTAGAGCGCTTCGATCTCTACGAGATACTGTTCAGCGGTACCCCGCTTGCTCATCAGTCGTGGGTTGAGCGTAACCCTGTGTATGAAGATCGCTGAGTCGAAGGCGTCAACGTGAAGCGCCATGGAGATTGCGCTGACGAATCCTTTCGCGGTTGCGAATGGGATTTCATATTCCCGGCAATGGTCGGTGATCGCCACTACCTTGTTTGCGTGGCTCATGTCGGACGCCGCCAGGAACGTTCCGTCTTTGATCTGGCTCGCCTTGTTGTTACTCCCGGCCCCTTCCCCTCCGACCAGTGACGCCGCCATCCCCAGGGTCAGCCCGTGCCGCTTCTGGAACTCCAGAACCTTAGCGATGTCAACGTCCCCGTTGGATGCTCGGCTTATGGCGAAGTCGTGTAGTGTCCATTGACTTCTCCCCACCTCTAGATCGTGAATGTCGATATTGGAGTCATCGACCACGTAGAACACGGGTAGCTTCAATTTTTTCGCAGTATCCAAGCGATGATGTCCGCGTATCACCTTGAGTCTGTCGCTCCCGTTCTGGATGCACTGGATAGGAGATGACGGCATGAAGCCGTGCTCCTTCATTGACGCAAAGAGTACGGGGTCATCGTGAAGGGGCCGGTTAAGTTCGTGCCTCTCGAACATGCCGTAATCGCGGGTACACCGCAGCTTAGGACTCGTGTGCATCTAGCCATCTCCTCATGTACGCAAATGCCTTCTCTCTTTGAATATCGTCCCTGTGAATTTCGTTCAATTTCCCGGCTGCTGATTTGGCGATTCTCGTCCCGTCGCTAGGCGAGCCGTTCGGTGCCACTGTCTCCGGTGTGTACTTCTTCTTCCCCACAACCTTCGGCTTTACGACGAGGATCTCGGCCGCGCTCCTGGCGTCTCCTGCATCAATAGCAGCAGCGGCGGTGAGGATGTCTTGCTCTGTCGGCCCCTCGCCAGACAGCACCTTCTCTTCGATCGACACGTCCACCGCCTTCACCTTGTCCACCGCTGCGGCGAACTTGCCGGCGCGGAGGACGGTGTTCTTCGATACGCCGGATTCCTTGGCGATGCGCTGCGAGGTTTTGCCTTTCGGATCCCCTTTCTGGGGATCCAGGGGCCG
>CAIRBY010000907.1 GCA_903876865.1 uncultured Acidobacteriia bacterium | reverse complement strand
TCGTCGATCAGGTTCCCCTGATCGTCGCAACGCTGTCCCGACATACCGATCAGCGCCTCGGGCTTGTTGACCGCGTGCATATCGAGAAACACGAAGCACTGGCGCAGGTGGTATTGCGCCCGGGAAGTCCCCTGCGCGCCCGAGGACGCGCCCATCACCGCCACGGGTTTCCCCGCCCAGGCGCTGTCTCCGTAGGGGCGGGAGGCCCAGTCGATTGCGTTCTTCAGCACCCCGGGAATCGAGTAGTTGTATTCCGGCGTGGCAAACAGAATCGCGTCCGCCTCCCGGATCTTCGCCTTAAACTCCACGATCACGGCCGGACGCGCTTCGTCGGTATCGCAATCCTGGTTATAGATCGGAATCCCCGCCAGGTCATACGTCTCGATGGTCACGCCCTCCGGAGCGAGTTCCAGAGCCGCGCGCAACAGGCCGCGGTTGCAGGAGAGCTTGCGCAAACTTCCGGCGATGCCAAGTATTCTGATCGGTGTGTGCATCTTCCAATTGAAGCACGCGCCCGTTCACTTCACCGCCACCGTGACGGTGGCCGGACTGGGAACGCCGCCGCACGTCACCACAATGGGTACTTGTCCACCCACCGGCGCGCCCTGCGGGACCTGCACGTTGATCTGGAAGACGCCCGCAACCATATTTGGCGCCGCCCCGGCGTACAGGACGGTCCCATTCGCGTTCCCGATTGTGACCGTTACTGGTAACGCCAAGTTGGCATAAGTTACCGTCGCGTACTGCCCGTCCACACTGCCCGGCGAAGTCACCCCGCCGCCGGTGCCGAAGAGCATCAGCACGTCGCCCCTGGCCGCCGGATTGGCCGCTGCATTCACGCTCCAATCCTGGTTCAGGATGGCCCCGGGACCGCTGCCGCTCGATGCCATGGTGAACAGTCCGGGGGAGGCTGCGGCGGCAGAGACCGTGGCAGTGCCGGCAGACTTGCCCTGATAATTCGCCTGCACCGCGGTGGTGCTCTTCCCGGCCACGGAGAACGGCACAATCGCGCTCGACTGCGTCGCCGAGACGTACAGCAGCGGCGCCGCCACACCGTCAAACGTGACCTGCGCGTTGGCCAGCGTGGTCGCCAGAGGCGGACCCGTCGAATCGAGCGACGCACTTACCAGCACAGCCGGCCCCATGCCCGTTCCATAGATGGTCACGATCTCGCCGGGCGCCACCGGACCGGTCAGGAAGGTCGCGGCATTTACCACGGTGACGGTTGGCCCGGAGGGCGGAGGCGGACTTGTCGCCGCGTCCAGGCAACGGATGCGGAGGTTCATCCAGTCCGAAAAACAGACCCGTCCCCTGGCGTCCAGAACCAGGTAAAACGGCGCCATGCCCGCGCTGAGGGCAGGCTCACCCTCATTGGCCATCCCGAGCGTCCCGCTGCCAGCGACGACCGTCATCTTGCCGTCCGTGCCCACCCGCCGGATGTAGCCGCTGTCGGCGATCCAGACGTTGCCGGAGGCATCCACAGCTACCGCCGTGGGGTAGCAGAGGGTACTCTGCGCCGCCGGACCGTCCTTGGGGCTGTCGCAATTGCCGTTGCCCGCGAAATCGTGGATGATGCCGCTGGAGTCGATCCGGCGGACGCGGTGGTTGTTCTCGTCGGCGAAATAGACGTTGCCCTTGGAGTCAACCGCCAGCCCCACGGGGAGGTTCAGTTGCGCCTGCTGCGCGCTGGTGCCGTTGCCCGCATACCCGGGCGTACCGTTGCCGGCCAGCAGCGTGATCACCCCGGAAGACAGGTTCACTTTGCGAATCCGGTTGTTATCCGAGTCGGCGATGTACAGGTAGCCTGTGAGATCGTAGGCCAGCCCCTGCGGAAACTGGAGTTGTGCATCCAGGGCCGGACCGTTTTCGCCCCCGTAGGCACAGTTGCCGTTCCCGACAACAGTCTTTACTGTGCCTGTCTTCAACAACATGCGGATCTGGCAGGCGCTGTTGAAGTAGAGGTTGCCGGCGCCATCCGCAGCCAGCGCGCGCGGTTGCGCGATGGCCGAAACGGTGCCCGCCTGCCCGTCCACGGACGAGCCGAAGACGCCGGTGCCCGCGGCGGTAGAGATCTTCAGATCCGTCCCGATCTTACGGATTCGCTGGTCGCCGTTATCAGCCACGTAGAGGTTGCCCGCCGGGTCCACCGCCAGGCCCCACGGGTCCACAAAGTAGGCATTGGCGGCAGCGCCTCCATCCCCGAGAGCAGCCGTCCGCAACAGCCCCACCGCGATGGGGATGCTCGTGCTTGTCCAGGTAACCCGCTTGATGACGCAGTTGAGGAAATCCAGCACCGCGACCCAACCGGCGGGACTCACCGCCACATCGGAGATGCTCCCGAGTGCCGTCGCATAGCTACTGATGACTCCGCCCGGGTCCACCATTCGCAGCAGACCGTTGGTGGTGTCGGCGATGTAGACAAAGCCGGTCGCCGCATCCACTGCCACGCTGTTGGGCTGAAACAGTTGCGCGCCCTTTGCAAAGCCGGTGCCTCCGTTGCCGGGCTGTCCCGTGCCGGCGAAGGTGGTGAGGATTCCGTTCGGCGCCAGTTTGCGCACGCGATGGTTGAAGCGGTCCGCGATGTAGAGGTTGCCGGTGGCATCCACGGCCAGGCCTTGCGGGCCATTCAGTTGAGCGGAGGTACCCGCGATGCCATCGCCGTTGTAGCCTGGCGTTCCCGTACCCGCCACCGTATCGATGGTGCCGTCCGGACTGATCTTGCGCACCACATTGCTGCTCATATCCGAGAACCAGATATTGCCCGCGGCGTCCACGGCGATGGCGTCGGGCGTGTGAATCAGCGCCGCGCCGGCCTGTCCCCGGTCTCCTGTATACCCGCCCGTGCCGTTGCCGGCGATGGTGCGGATGCGTCCGCCTGAGATCCTGCACAGGCGCCCGTTGGTGCCGACATAGAGATTGCCCGCCGCGTCCGCCGCGATGCCCAGAGGGGAGGGGAGCCCAGCGGAGGTAGCCGGTCCGCCATCTCCGGTGTAAGTGCCCTCTCCGTTGCCGGCCACGACGCTGAGAGCGCCGGCGGC
>CAIRBY010000906.1 GCA_903876865.1 uncultured Acidobacteriia bacterium | reverse complement strand
GTGCCGCACTGCGATGTGCAGGAGAATGTCGGCCCCGGACGCTTGAAGAACCAAACTGCTCCCGCAAACGAATTGTCACGATACCCGCCGGCGACGATCGTATCGCCATCCGGGGTGATCGCGACAGCCGACCCACAACCGGCGGTAGCAGTCGCACCGGCGCAGACCAGTTTCGCACGCTGGGTCCAGGCATGCGACGTCAGATCTTGAGTGAAGACCCAGACGGCTCCTGCTAAGCCGTTGTCAGAAGGACCGCCAATCACCGCTACCGAGGCATCGGCTGCCAGAGCGACGGAGGCGCCAAGGGACGCCGGCCCTGTCATTCCCGTGGGCGCGAGTTTGGTCAACTGGCTCCAGGTGGCCCCGCTGCGTGTGAAGACCCACACGCCGCCCACGTTAGTATTGTCGTTCGCACCCCCGACCAGCGCCGTATTCCCATCGCTCGAGATCGCGACGGACTGGCCTTGTGAAACGAGAGGCCCAGTGTACCCGGCGCCAACCAGCTTTTGTTGCTCTCCCCAGACCCCGTTGTTGCGGAACCAGACGAACGCCGCTCCAATATTGGTGTTATCACCGCTCGCACCTACAATCGCCGTGTTGCCGTCCACGGAGACCGCCACAGCATTGCCCTGCTGCGGCGCAGCCACTCCGTGCGTGGAAACCAGGGGTCCCGCCTGCTGCGTGATTTGTGCTACCGCGGGCACTGCCAGCAGAGACACGGCAAACGTGGCCAACCAAATGCGATTCGGATGTGATTTCAAAACTTCGGCCCCCCTCAAGGCCGATTTCCCCTCAACAAAAACACGGCAGATCTTACGTAACAAAATACTTGTGAGAAAAATGCGGAACGCTAGTATGTCCTACGGATAATAGCAGAGATATAACCAAGTTCAATATGAAAACCGGAGCCTTCCAACTACATATTTCAGCCTCGCTCTAGTACTTTAGGGTGGATTGACCGCCAGATTCGCGGATTCACCGCCAAGTTGTTGGAAACTGCAACAGGTCAGCTGCCGGGACGCGCCTATCCTAGCAATTCGGCGAGAAGGCGCGATGCCACCAGTTTGCCGCGTTCGCCGGTCTCGCCCGCCGGTCCCACGCATGCAGGGCAACCCGCTTCGCAGGCGCAGGCGGCGAGCAGACCGGCGGTCTGCCGCAGCAGTTGCGGCGCGAGGCGATAGAGCGGCGCACTCAAGCCTACGCCGCCAGGGTAGGAATCGTACAGGTAGAGATTGGGCTCGAAGATCTCCAGTCCTCCGGCGATCTCTTCGCTGAGCGCCACGCCAAGATCGCGCGGGTCGCACATCAACAGCAGCGCGGCTACGGTGCGCAGAGCGTTGCCGAGGCCGGAGATGCCGCTCTGCCTTTCCGCCGCGGTGAATTCGCTGAGGCGGGCGAGAAACTCCGCCGGGAAGTGGAGCCAGAAACTGGTGGTGTGCATCTCCTGCTCGGGCATGCTGAGTTTGCCCGCGCCCACGTTTTCCATGGTGTAGAACTTGATCTTCTTGAAGCCGACGATCTGCGTGTTGACGCGCACATCGCCATGGGCGCGGCGCGCGCCGTTCAACGGGTCGCGCTCGAATTCCTCGAGGACTTTGACCTGCGTGTAATCGATGGCGTCGGTGTAGTAATCGCAATCGACCTTCTTCACGTAGGCTTTGCGCTGATCGTAATCGAAGCGCTCCACGTGATACTGCCTGGCCTCATGCAGGTAGATCGCCTTCTCGTGCAGAGTGGTGAGCGCGGTGGGGAAACTCACCTCGGCGATCACCTTGGCTTCGCCGGTGATATCGACCACCACGAAATTGTCGCTGGTCACGCTGCGCAGGCTGGTGGCATCTGCGGGGTAGGTGTCGCTGGTCCAATGCCACGCGCCCGCGGAGTGGTGCAGGAAGCCGGTCTCTTCGAGGAAGCGGCAGATCTCATCGAGGCCCTGCTTGCCGAAGATTTCGCCATCGCGGAGCGGCAGTTCGAAGGCCGCGCACTTCAGGTGGGCCAGCAGGATTTCGAGATTCTCGGGGTTGATGTAGGCGTGCTCGGGCGAGCTGCCGAAGAAGTAATCGGGATGCTCCACCATGTACTGATCGAGCGGCGCGCTGGAGGCCACCATCACCGCCGCGGAGGTGCCCTGGCGGCGCCCCGCGCGTCCGGCACGCTGCCAGCTGGAGGCGATGGTGCCCGGATATCCGGCCATCACCACCGCATCGAGGCTGCCGATATCGATGCCGAGCTCGAGCGCGTTGGTCGCCACCACGGCGCGGATCTCACCATCGCGCAGGGCGCGTTCGATCTCACGGCGTTCCCGGGGCAGATAGCCGCCGCGGTAGCCGCGCACGGTCTCTCGCGGCACCGCGCCCTTATCGCAGGCGTCTTTGAGATACGTGACCAGCACTTCGGTGGCGAGCCGGTTGTTGGCGAAGACTAGCGTCTGCAAGCGGTTCTCGATGAACTTGAGCGCCATGCGGCGCGTTTCGGAGATGTAGCTGCGGCGGATGCCGAGCTGGCGATTCACCACCGGCGGATTGTAGAAGATGAAAAACTTTTCGCCGCGCGGCGCGCCATTGCGCTCCACCAGTTCGAAGGCTTCGCCGGTGAGGGCTTCGGCCAGTTCTTTGGGATTCGCGATGGTGGCGGAGCAGGCGATGAATTGCGGCTTGGAATTATAGAATTCGCAGATGCGCTTGAGGCGGCGCAGCAGGTTCGCGAGATGGCTGCCATAGACGCCGCGGTAGTAGTGCAGCTCATCGATCACGATGTAGCGGAGGTTCTCGAAGTAGCGCGCCCAGCGCGTGTGATGCGGCAGGATGCCGCTGTGGAGCATGTCGGGATTGGTGAGGACTACGTTGGCGCGCTGGCGGATGGCCTTGCGCGCATCGCCCGGGGTATCGCCATCGTAGGTGAAGGCGCGGATCTCGCTGCCCATCTCATCCACGGCGGCCTGGAATTCGTGGAGCTGATCTTCGGCGAGCGCCTTGGTGGGGAAGAGGTACATGGCGCGCGCGCCCGGGTCCTGCAAGAGCAGGTTCATCACGGGGAGGTTGTAGCAGAGCGTCTTGCCGCTTGCGGTGGGGGTGACGATGACGACGTGCTTGCCGGCCTGAATGTGGTCGAAGGCTTCGGCCTGATGGGAGTAGAGGCGCTCGATGCCTCGCTTGGCGAGCGCGGCGCGCAGGCGCGCATCCACGGGCAAGGGAATATCGGCGTAGGTGCCTTCCACCGCGAGTTGGTGATGAATGGCGCGGACCGCCGAATCGGGTTCCGCATGCGCCTTGCGGAAGGTGGAGACCACGGCCTCCAGAGACTGCCTGGGAGAGATCGCCAGTTCCTTCGAGAGATCGGGGTTGTTTGCTGGAAACTCCAGGGAATAGTTCATACCGCGCCTTCGCCTTTTCTTTGCTACCTTACAACGAATCGGCGGCGGGAAACAAGCTGGCGGCGGGAGAGAGTGCCGGAGTGGCTTGGATTACTGGGCGGCCGCGGCTCGTTCGCGGACGAACTCGTAGCGTTCCAAAGTGGCGGCGATGAGGAAGTTGGTGCCGGCGGATTCGCTGGCGGGCGCAATCCGATCGGCGCGAAGGACCTTGCCCATACAGCGAATGCTGACGGCTTGCGGGCCTTCATGGTTGAGATTGATCACATACTCGATGGGTCCGCCGAGATCGGGCTCTGTCTCCGTGGTGAACATCACACCACTGGAGCTGATGTTGCTGGTGAGGCCAGCCAACGTGACTCGTTCGGCTCCGGAACGGGTGATGGAGAGCGGTAACTGGAGCTTAAAACGTCTGGTTCGTCGTTGTTCCATGTATCTGTTGTTCGATGGTAGGGGTTATACCGTAATCAGGTCAATAGACCATATTTACCGCTAAGGGCAAACGGTACTAGACTCGGCGCATCATTAGTACGGTGAGAAAAAACACGAGGAGGGCCCGGGGCGCACACGCTGAGGCGCACGCCCCGGAAGAACCGGACTTAGCCAACCTTGACGAAAATAATAACGAGGGTGTAAAGCGCGAGCGATTCGATCAGCACCAGGCCTAACAGCAGGGCGAAGCGGATCGACGCGGCAGCGCCGGGGTTGCGGGCCATGCCTTCGGCAGCCGCAGCCACAGCCTTGGCCTGCGCCAAACCGCAGAGACCGGAAGCGATCGCCATGGAGAAACCAGCGCTAATCGGAACCCAGTGTCCGCCGGCACCCGGATTATTCGGCGTCTGGCCGAACATCATGGGGCTGCAGATCAGAATCAAAGCAATCAGCAACATCATCTTCTTTGTCATTTTGTTCTCCTAATAAATCGCCCCCAGGAGGTGGTCCCCGTCATCCTCTTGCAGCCGGGCTCACACTGAAAGGGCGGCATAATGCCGGAATCAAGTTAGTGTTCGTGCTCTACGGCTCCGGCCACATACATCATGGTCATGAGCATAAAAATATACGCCTGCAGGAAAGAGACAAACACGTGCAGTCCCATAAAGGCCGCAGGCACCAGGAAAAAAGTGAGCTTGAGAAACACCATGGTCACCTGTTCGCCGGCATACATGTTGGCGAAGAGACGGATGGTGAGCGAAAGCGGGCGCGCCATATGGCTGACCAGTTCGATGGGCACCATCAGCGGTGCGAGCAGCGGCATGGGACCGGCGAAATGCGCCAGGTATTTGAAGATGCCGTTGGCCTGCGCACCCACGATGTTGTAGTAGCAGAAGGTCGCAATCGCGCAACCGGCGGGGACGGAGGGCGTCATGGTGGGCGCCTCCAGGCCGGGAATCACGCCGATCAGATTGCAGAACAGCACGAAGATGAAGATCGTACCGAAGTACGAGAGATAGATGTGCCCGTCATGGCCCACCTGTTCATCGGCCTGCTCTTTGAGGAAGTTGTAGATGAGTTCGAAGGTGTGCTGCAGGCCGCCGGGGCGATCGGCGGAGAGGCGCGGCTTCAGAATCGCGAACAGGACGATGATGATGAGCGCGACCAGCAGTTGCATGGTCACGAAATTCGCCCAGGGGCGGGCTTCCGCGTGCATGCCCACGAGGGACGTCAATGAATTGCCCAGACCGGCAAGATTGTCGTTGAAGAGCTTAGTGATCCAGAGTTCCGTTTCGGGCATACATCAATTCAATCAGGATTTCCAAAATGACGGCCGCCACCGAGACAAACAAGCCCGAAAGCGCGGCCGGCAGGCTAATTACAGAGTATTCCAATATAACATAGAGCCCTCCGCCCAGCAGGACCCAGCGCATGCCGAGGAAGACCGCCTGGCGGGGTTTGGCGTCGGAGGTGCCCAGGCCTTCGGTGAGTTTTTTCAGCCAGCGGAAATTCAGGGCGGAGATGGCGGAACCGAGCAGCCATCCGGCGCTCCACGGCCAGCCTTTCCAGATACCCAGGCCGATCGCCCCGCCCGCGGCCAGCGCCCACATCATTTTGGCGATGCGGGCAACGGCCAGCCGTTCAATCCCCATCGCGCGTATCCCGCATCAACTGCTTGACCAGTTGGACGAACCCGGCGGCGATACCGACCAGGAGTCCGGCGATGTACATCCAGGTGGTATCGAACTCCTTATCGAGCATATAGCCGATCAGATATCCCACGAAGGCGGAGACGGGGAGCAGAAATGCGAGTGAGGTGTACTCGCCCACCATCACCGGCCATGGTTTCTTTGCCACTAGCTTAGTCTAACCCCAGAAAACCCGGTGACAGACGGAACGTTCCCCAGGTTTTGGCGTTTTTGGGGACGAAATCCACCGAAGGTCGCCTGATCGCGCAGGGTCGGCCGACGTGAGCATTGATTCTAAACAGGTTAATTACCCAGAAAACTGGGGAACGTTCCGTCTGTCACCAGGTTTTCCGGATTTTCGGCGGCCTCTTTGACCAGGAGACCCATTTTCGGGTGCGAAGGCTCGAGCAGGGGATGGACGCCGAACTCCTCCAGCGCCTCGGACGTTGTAGGCCCGATCGAGCCCACCTGGCAGCGCCGCAGGTTCGCAAGCATCGCCTCCTCGATCCCCATCTCCCGCGCCACCCGCGCCAGATGCACCATCTGGATGGCGGTGGTGAAGAGCACCACCTCGAACTCGCCCGTTGCCAGACGCCGAGCCGCCTCGTGGAGCGGCCCGGTATCTTCCGGCAGGTCCCATTGGTAGACGCGCACTCGCGTCACCTCGGCGCCGCGCGCGCGCAGGCCGTCCAGCAACTCGGCGCTGGGACGCCCATATTCCTGCACCGCGATGCGCCGTTCCGTGCGCCCTTCGAGCACCGCCAGCAACTCGCGCCAGGTATTGGGCTCAGGCGCGATCACCGCGGGTGTGATTCCCAACTCGCGCAGCGCCGCCGCGGGCTTGGGACCGCGCACCGCCACAGGAATGCCGCGGAGCGCATTTGCGAAGGCATCTTCGGCGTAACGAGTCGCCAGCAGACGGTTCAACTGCCGCGTACCCACGCCCGTCAGCAGAATCACCAGATCGAACTGTCCCGCGAACAGCCGTTCGGCGAACGCGAAGGCCTCTTCGTTGCCTTCCAGCGGAACCTCCCGCATGGAAGGAGCCACGAAGGGCTCCCCGCCCTGCTTGCGGATCAGCACCTCCATCTCCGCCGCGCGCCGGCTCTCCAGGGCCAGCACGCGCCGGCCGGCGAAGCCCGCCACTACTGCTTGTCCTTCAGCGTCGATAGCTCGGTGCGTTCGCGCTCGATGTAGGGCACGCCCTTCTCCATCCACGCGGGAGCCGGAGCGCCCTTCAGGTAATGATCGAAGTACTGCTGCAAACGGATCGTGTAGTCCTTCTGGTTCGGACGCTTACGCAAGCCGTGCGGTTCGCCATTGTAATCGAAGAGGTAGACTTCCTTGCCCAGGCGCCGCAGCGCGAGGTAGAACTCCACGCCCTGATACCATGGCACCGCGTCATCGCCATCGTTGTGCAGCAGCATCACGGGCGTCTGCACGCGGTCTGCCCAGAAGATCGGCGAGTTCTCAATGAAGCGCGTGGGGAACTGCCAGATGGATCCGCCGATGCGGCTCTGCGTGCGCTCGTATTGGAACTGGCGCGGCAGGCCAGTTCCCCAGCGAATGCCATCATACGCCGAGATCATGTTCGCCACCGGAGCGCCCGCCGCCACCGCGCGGAAGCGGTTGGTCTGCGTCACCATGTAGGCGATCTGGTAGCCGCCCCAGCTGTGGCCCTGAATCCCGATGTGCTGCTCGTCCACAAAGCCCTTGTCCACCATCGCCTGCACCGCCGGCAGCACGCACTTCAACGCCGACTGCCCCGGATATCCGGTGGTGTAGACGATATCCGGCGTCAGCACCAGGTAGCCGTTGCTGGTGTAGTAGCTGAGGTTGATGTTGTGGCTCGGGCGCGGATCCACGAAGTGGTTCACGCCCTGGGTCAGCCGTTCGTAGATATAGACCATCAGCGGATATTTCTTCTTGGGATCGAAGTTGGCCGGCTTGTAGAGTGCACCGGTCAGCGGCACTCCATCGGCGTTCTTGAACTGCACCACTTCGGAGCTGCCCCAGAGCAGATTCGCCATCTGCGGATTGGCATTGGAGATCTTGCGCAGTTCCTTGAACGAAGCGTCCGTGATCACCAGGTCCGGAAACTCGCTGAAGGTCTGCGCGGTGAGCATGTAGACGTCCGCATCTTTCGCCTTTACCGGAGCGCTCAGCACCTTCGCCATCATGGTGAGTTGCTTGGGCGCGCCGCCATCGAGCGAGGCGCGGAACAGTCCGGTCTCATAGGTCTTCAGGTTTTCCGCCGCCAGCATCACCGGCTTCGTACCATCGATCCAGCGCTCGCGCGGATTCTCGGCTTCGGTGCGGATGTAGCGCAGGCGCAGATCGTGAGCGAGGCCGTAGCCCGCCGTCATGTTCTTCGCGTCCGCGCCATCGGGCGAGACGCGCCAGATGTCGAAGCGGTCGTAGAGCAGCACGCTCTTGCCGTCCTTGGTCCAACCGCCGTTGCCATACGGTCCCGGCGTGCTCGGGGTATCTGTGTCTTCATTGAAGAACTTCACGCCGAGGCTCGCGGTGAGGTTCGTCTTCTTGCCATCGGGCACGGAGACCGTGTTCCAGTCCTTGCCGTCGAAGAAGAGCAGGTAGCGCCCTGAGGGCGACCACGTCATGGTGCCGCGCTGCTTCTTGGCGAGCAGCGTACGCGCGCCGGTGGTGGCATCCACCAGGTATGCGTCCGAATAGCGTTCGTCGTAGTCGGCGATGGCGCGGTACTCGCGGTCGTCCGTGCCCATGATCCATCGAGCGCTCTCGGAAGGCGTGACCGTTTCCACGGCCGTATCGGCGAGTTGGACGATCTTCTTTTCGGGGATGAGGTAGGCTGCGGTGAATGTCTTATTGCGATCGCGCTCGGCACGCACCTTCTGGATTGGCTGGACGTACTCGTCTTTGTAGCTCCACAGATCCACCACGGCCTTGGTATCGTCCGCGGGGGCGTCGGCAGCTTCTTCTTTCTTCTCCGGCGCGGGCGGCGCACAGGCGAAGTAGACGCGCGTGCCATCTTTGCTGAAGCTCAGCGTGCCTTTGTCGCTGATCACATACTCTTTTCGGAAGCCGGGCATGTCGCCGGAGACCAATACACTGGCGGCCGCGGCCTTGCGGTCCCAACCGTAGAGCTTCCATTTCGGAGTCTTGGCCGCGGAGTCGTCGCGGTCGCTGAGGAAGGCCAGCTGGGTCTGGTTCTCATCGAACGTGAGCTTGCTGTACTTGCCCTTGCCTTCGAGGAGGGACGCGGGAGCGTCGGCGGTTCCGGGCTTCACGGCGAACACCCCGTTCTTGGCGGTATCGCGCGCGGAGACGGCATAGACGAGCGTGGCGCCATCGTCGGTCAGGGCGAATTCCACCACGTCCGCCACGGTGCGATCGGTGGCATCGGTCAGCTTGCGGATGACGAGGTCGGAACCGAACTGCGGCCGCGCACCGGTAGCGCCTCCGCGCCCACCGCGTCCGCCCTGCTGATCGCCACCCTGATGATCTCCGCCTTCCGGCTTCGGCGCGCCAGTGCCGCCCGCGCCGCCCGCCGGCGCATCGGGGCCTTCCTTCCAATAGACCAACAGGCCGGAGGCCTTCTCCGGCATGGTGAAGCGCTTCACGCGTTCGATGCGCTCCGCCTTGCCACTGGCGAGATCGACGATCACCATGCCGTCTTTCGGCGCGGGCTTCTTGTCCTTCTTCGCCTGATCGCTCGCGCTCTTGGAGGGGAACGTGGAGAAGACGGCCGTCTTGCTGTCGGAGGAGAACATCAGCACCGCGGCGCGCGCCTCAGGCGCCGGACCCTCTTCGCCGGGAGTGGCGGGTGTAGGCGTGGGACGCACTCCCGCAGCCTCGCGTTGCTCCTTCCCGGTGACGAGATTGCGAATGATCACTTCGCCATCGCCCTCCTGAGGGAACAGTCCGTAGATAACGAACTTGCCGTCGTTGGACAGGCGCTGGCCCACAATCGAGCGCCAGCCGTCATAATCGCTGTGGTTGAGGGGCCGCTTGCTCTGTGCAAACGACACCGTAATCAGCGCCGCTACTGACAGCAGCCACGCGGAGACACGCAGAAGACCTCGCCGGTGAGACATGATCCGCCTATTGTAATCCAGCGATCGCAAACCGGTGCGCAAACCAGTGTCGCAAATGGAAACGGGCGACCCGAAGGCCGCCCGTTTTGTGGTTCGTGCAGGCGCTGCCGCCTGCGATTGGTATTTCCCGCGGCGCTTACTGCACCGAGAGAGTGAGGCCGGCCGGCGCGTGCAACAGGCCGGACTGCACGTCGATCGCGACCGGATCGCTCACGTTGATGTTCCAAGGTACGCGGACCTTCACGGCAACCACGCCCGGCTGCTTGGCAACCGGCGTAGCCGAGAGAACTTCCGCCTGCTCCCCGGCGAAGAAGACACCCATGGGAGCCAGGAAGGGCGCCACTCCGGTCACGGGATCGGGCGTGTCGAGCACGCCGAAGCCGGTACCGTAGATGGTGACCACCGAACCGCGCTGCGCCGGATTGGCGAGCGAGTTCTGGGAAAGATCTTCATTGATCGCCATGGCGAGGGACTGGGTATCCGTGGACGGGAAAACCGCCGGAGCGGCATAAGCCACGGGGACCGCGAAGGCATCGGACGAGTTTCCGTCGCAGCTGACCTGCACCGGAACACGATCCTTGCCCGTCACGGAGCCGGGAACCACCAACTGAATCTGCGAATCGCTCGCCGAGACGATCTGCGCCGGGTCGCCATCCACCGTGACGATGGGTGCGCTCGTGCAACTGAGGCTCTGGCCGCTCAGGTTGATCAGCTCTCCCGCCGTGATCGAACCGTCCAGCAGGCTGGCGGCATTGGCGAAGGAGGTGATGCGCGGCGTCAAGGTCGGCGCCACGTAGGTAACGATCAGGGTTACCGGGATATTCACCGGGCTATTGGTCGTGGGAGCGATCAACTGGATGGTGCCGGTGTAAGTGCCGGCGGTCAGGCCGCGCGGATCCACCACCGCCTGCAATTGAATCGGCGTGGTCATGCCGCGCTTGGACGCGACGCCCAGCCAGCTGCCCTTGGTGGGGCTGACATACAGGTTCGCCACATCGAAGTTGAAATAGCCACCGCTCGAACCAACCCAGAACGGCTGCGTCAGAGGCAGCACCTGGGCGCCTTGCGTGTAGTTGAACGTGAGGCTCGGCACGCTGGAGTAGATCGCCGGCAGCGGGGTGATGCGGAAGACCACTCGCGCCGTGGTCGGGCCGCCATTGATATAAATCAGGCCGTCATATACGCCAACCTTGAGGCCTGTCGGATCCACCGAGACATCCAGGAAGGCGCTGCCGCGCGGGCTCAATTTGATCCAAGGAGAATCCGTGGTGGCCGTAAACGCGGCAACCGGCGTGGAGACGGTGATCGTCTGCAACGGCGGGGTCACACCACCGATGGGCATGCTGAAGGCGAGGAAACCGGGCGCCACAGTGGGCGGGCCGGGATTGTAAGGGAGTTTCGTCGCAAGCGGAACCTTCACCGAAGGCAGCCCGGGGGAACTGACGGTGGCAAAAAAGCTTCCCGTCCAGTAGTCAGCGAAGAAAGTTGGAGTGCTCACAAACCCCAGGGCGTTTGTCACCGCACTGAAAGTGATCGGGCCTTGTCCCGGCTGAAACTGGTTGTAGTTGAACTCCGCGCCGGGAGTGCCATTGCCTACGGTAGGCATTGTGAACGTCACCGTGACGCCCGGCACGCCGTAGCCTGCGGGACTCACTACGGCAATGGTCAGCGGTAGTGGGAAGTACTGCTCCGGAATAGCCGTCTGGCCGCTTCCGTAGATCACTTGAATGGTATTCGTGGGCGGTGGATACACCACCTGCGCCGATGCCGCTGTAACCAATCCGATTGCTAACAATAAACGCCGCACAAATCCTCCAATACGCCCGAATACAAGAATGTACAGATTACCACCATCAAAAGATAGACCCAAAACAGTATATCAGGGCTAACCTTCGTTTTCACACGGTTTATTCACCTGAGGTACTGACCATTCAGCCATTTCCCCTCATTGTTGACAGAGATTAGGGTGATTGATACAATCGAGATCATCCCAGAGGGCTGTTTAATTCCTTTGTCTGCAAGGGACTACAAATCCGCATCCGGGCGGCACCCGGCTGAATCCATATAGGCGGCTATGGCCAACGCACTCCCGATCCCCCATTTGGCAAGAACCCAAGCCGAGCCTTTGCTCGCCACGATCGGCAATACGCCTCTTGTGCGCCTGGAAAAAATCGCCGCGGAGTTCCCTGGTGTGGAGATTTTCGGCAAGGCCGAGTACTTCAACCCGGGCGGCAGCGTCAAGGACCGCGCGGCGCTGAATATGGTGCTGGACGGGGAACGCTCCGGCAAACTGAACCACAGCCGCACGATTCTGGATTCCACCAGCGGCAACACCGGCATTGCGTACGCGATGATCGGGGCCAACCGCGGGTACAAAGTCAAACTCGTCCTCCCGGGCAATGCCAGCGAGGAGCGCAAGCGGATCCTGAAAGCGTACGGCGCCGAGACCATTTTCAGCGACCCGTCCGAGGGTAGCGACGGCGCCATTCGCATGGTCCGGAAGCTGTACCTGGAAGATCCCGATCTCTATTTCTATCCCGACCAGTACAACAATTCGGCCAACTGGAAGGCGCATTTTGAGGGTACCGGACCGGAAATCATCGCTCAGACCAGCGGCACGATCACGCATTTTGTGGCCGCGATGGGGACCAGCGGTACCTTTACCGGGACCACGCGCCGCCTGCGCCGCGATCTGCCCGAGGTAAAGTGCTATTCCGTACAACCCTCCAGCGGATTTCACGGGCTTGAGGGACTTAAACACATGCCCACGGCGATCCGCCCCGGCTTTTACGATGAAAGCATGGCGGACGGCAACCTCTGGATCGAGACGGAGGATGCGTACCGCATGGTCCGCCGGCTGGCCCGCGAAGAGGGCCTGCTGGTTGGCATCTCTTCGGGATGCAACGTGCATGCGGCTACTCTGTTGGCGCGCGATCTGGCGGAGCGGGGCGAATCCGCTACGATTGTCACCATCCTCTGCGATTCCGCGGAGAAATATCTCAGCGAACACTTCTGGGACGATTAATTTTCTGGAAACTCCACGATGATCCGTATTGAAACCGAACCCTGGGCCGCCATGGTGGCGCACGCCCAGGCCAGTTACCCCAACGAATGCTGCGGCGCCATGCTGGGCACGACCGTGAGCACACCGGACGGCGACACCAAAGTGGTGCACGAAGCGATCGCCCTGCAGAACGCTTTTGAAGGCGCGCAGGCCGCCCGCTACGAACTCCGTCCCGAAGATCTGCTGGCCTCCGATAAGGCCGCCCGTGAGCGCCATATGGACCTCATCGGCATTTACCACTCGCATCCCGACTGCGATGCGTACTTTTCTACCACAGACCTGCAGAATTCCTGCCCGTGGTACTCGTTCGTTGTACTATCGATCCAAAACGGCGTGTTTCACCACGCCAACAGCTGGCTGCCCAACTTCGACCAAACCGAGGCGGCCAAAGAGGAGCTCACTTACTAACATGGCTAAAGTTCTGATCCCGACCCCGCTGCGCCAGTTCACCGCCAAGCAGGATAGCGTCATTGCGCCCGGCGCCACCGTGGGCGAGGTGCTCGCCTCTCTCACCACGCAGTTCCCCGACCTGCGCAAGCAGCTTTTCACCGACGAAGGCAAGGTCCGCAGCTTCGTCAACGTCTATCTAAACGACGAAGACATCCGCTACATCGGCAAGGACGCCGCTCCGACCGCTGACGGTGACACGCTCTCGCTGGTTCCCTCGATCGCCGGAGGCGCGCGGTGAGCACGACCCCGCCCGTCCTCTCCAAGGACGAAATTCTCCGCTATTCGCGCCACCTGATCCTCCCCGAGGTCGGGGTGGAAGGGCAGCAGAAGTTGAAGGCTGCGAAAGTGCTGCTCGTGGGCACCGGCGGCCTGGGCGCGCCGCTCGGGCTGTATCTGGCTGCGGCCGGCGTGGGCCGGATCGGCCTGGTGGATTTCGACGTGGTCGATTTCACCAACCTGCAACGCCAGATCATCCACTTCACCAAAGACGTGGGGCGTCCGAAGATCGACTCCGCCGCGGAGAAGATGCAGGCCATCAATCCGAACGTGGAGATCTTCAAGCACGAAGTGGCTCTCACCAGCGAGAACGCCCTCGACATCATCAAAGACTACGACATGGTGGTGGACGGCACGGACAACTTCCCCACGCGCTATCTGGTCAACGATGCCTGCGTGCTGTTGGGCAAGCCCAACGTCTACGGCTCGATCTTCCGCTTTGAAGGGCAGGCCACGGTGTTTGCGTATGAAGGCGGCCCCTGCTACCGCTGTCTCTATCCGGAACCTCCGCCCCCCGGGCTGGTACCGAGTTGCGCCGAGGGCGGCGTGCTCGGCATACTGCCCGGCACGATCGGCCTCATTCAGGCTACGGAAGCCGTCAAACTGATTCTCGGCATCGGCGAACCGCTGGTCGGGCGCCTGCTGCTGTATGACGCCCTCGCCATGCGCTTCCGCGAATTGAAACTGCGCAAAAACCCCGAGTGCCCCATCTGTGGCGACCACCGGACAATCACCCAGCTGATCGATTATCATCAGTTCTGCGGCGTGCCGCGCGAAGCCCCTCAGGCGGATACAAAGCAGGAGACCAAGGTGACCGAAGGCGAAATCGAAGTAACCGAAGTGAAAGCCAAACTCGACCGCGGCGACAAGTTCACGCTGATCGACGTACGCGAACCCCACGAATACCAGATCGCGAGCATACCGGGCGCGATTCTGATTCCGCTGGGAGAGATCGGCCGCCGCCTCGATGAACTCGACCCCACGGCCGATATCGTGATCCACTGCAAGAGCGGAATGCGCAGCGCACGCGCGTGCGGCGTCCTGAAGGCCAACGGCTTCGAACACGTTCGCAATATGAAGGGCGGCATTCTGGCGTGGAGCGATCAGGTCGACCCCAGCGTTCCCAAGTATTAAACGCCCGCCGCTGGTGGGTGCGCGGACGCGTGCAGGGCGTGGGTTATCGCAACTTCGCCCAGCGCGCAGCCGCGGAGTTCGGACTTACCGGTTATGCCCGTAATCTGGATGACGGCCGCGTCGAAGTGTATGCCATAGGTCCAACTCCCCGGCTCGAGGAATTCGCCGGGCGCCTGCATCGCGGTCCGCTTTGGGGCGATGTACGTGGCGTGGAAGAACAGGAGGCGGCGATACTGGAGCATGCCACTTTCCGTATCGAGTAGCCGGCTCCGCATCGCCGCCCTACTGTTCCTGCTGATGGCCGGCTTCTATTGGAAGCTGACCTTCACCCGGCAGTTCGATTGGATGAGCGGCCCCGACCTGGCCGAGCAGGTATTGCCATGGTTCCACGTGCAGGCGCAGGAGTGGCACGCCGGCCGCATTCCCTTGTGGGATCCGTATCTGTGGGCGGGACAGCCACTGCTGGGGCAGGCGCAACCCGGCTCGGCATACCCGCTCAACTGGCTGCTCTTCGC
>CAIRBY010000905.1 GCA_903876865.1 uncultured Acidobacteriia bacterium | reverse complement strand
TTTTCCAGTTCGCCCGCGATATCGCTCACCACCGAGGAGTTGCCGATATTCGAATTGATCTTGCACTTCGACGCAACCCCAATGCACATCGGTTCCAGATTGGTGTGATTGACGTTGGCGGGGATGATCATCCGTCCGCGGGCCACTTCCGAGCGGACCAGTTCCGGCGAGATGCATTCGCGCTGCGCGATGTAGAGCATCTCCTCGGTGATGACGCCCTGCCGGGCGTAGTACATCTGCGTGCGGACCTTATCGTTCTGACGTTTGGCTACCCACTCTGTGCGCATGACTGCTCCCCCTCCTGGACTTCCTGCGGATTGCGGACCGGCGCGCGCACCGAGTGCTGGCGCGCGCGCGTCCGCGGTGACATTTTGCTGCCGGACTACTTCTTTTTCTTGGGCTTCTTGGTTTCTTTCTTCGGGCTTCTGTCCTTGGCCATTTGTAGATTCTCCCTTACAGAAGAATTATACCCGCAGTCAGGGGCCAGGGCGGTAATCTGTCCCGCCCGAAATGTGCTTCCCCAGCGCCCTCGCTCCCGCCCGCCGGTGCTTCCGGTTACAATGCGGCCATTATGTCTGACATCAGCAGGCGCTCCCTGTTATCTTCCGTGGCCGTCGCGCCGCTCCTGGCCGATCAGGCCGCACGCCCCGCCGCTCCCGCCGCGGATACGGTCCCGCAGCGCCGCCTGCTGGCTTCCCGCTTCACCGCCGCCACTCTGCAAAGCAGCCTGCTCGATGCCTCGCGCTGGCAGCCCTTCGCCACTGCCGGCGACCGCGCCGCCTGGGGCGCCCTCCGCCCCGAATATCGCGACGAGGCCGTCAAGAGAGCAGATTCCCAACTCGGCAAAGCCTACGAACCCCTGCCCGCCACCCTCTTCCTCGAATACAAGCGCAACGGCAACCGCACCCACTTTCAGGATGCCCAGTTCGGCCGCCGCACCCGCCTCCGCCACGCCGTGCTCGCCGAATGTTTCACCGGAAAAGGCCGCTACCTCGAAGATATCGCCAACGGCGTCTGGGCCATCTGCGAAGAGACCTTCTGGGGCGTCCCCGCCCACATGGGCGCGCAGAAACGCGGCGTCGGCCTGCCGGACGTCACCGAACCCATCATCGAACTCTTCTCCGCCGAAACCGGCGCCCTGCTCGCCTGGACCCGCTACCTGCTCGGCAAGCAGCTCGATTCCATCCACCCCCTCGTCCGCGAACGCCTCGAACTCGAAACCGAGCGCCGCCTCCTCAGCGTCTACCGCAACCGCCAGGACTTCGGCTGGATGGGCCTCAACAACGACAAGCCCGTCAACAACTGGAACCCGTGGATCAACTCCAACATCCTCACCTGCGCCCTGCTGATGGAGAACGACCCGGCCCGCCGCGCCCAGACCGTCCACAAGATCCTCACCAGCCTCGACCGCTTCCTCGATTCCTACCACCCCGATGGCGGCTGCGACGAAGGCCCCGGCTATTGGGGACGCGCCGGAGCCAGCCTCTTCGAATGCCTCGACCTGCTCCACTCCGCCAGCGCCGGCAAGGTCAATTACTTCGATCTCCCGCTGGTCCGCGCCATCGGAGCCTTCATCTACAAGGTCCACATCGCCGGAGACTGGTTCGTCAATTTCGCCGACGCGCCAGCCAAAGTCAACCCCGATGGAACCCTCCTCTACCGCTACGGCAAAGCCACCGGTGATGCCGATCTGCAAAGCTTCGGCGCGCTCCGCTTCCAACACGGCGGCCCTGGCCTCGAGAGCCTCGGCCGCGCCCTCCCCTCGCTCTTCCAGGAAAAAGAGATCCGCCAGGCGCCCGCCCGCGATGCCCTCGTGCGCGATTCCTGGCTTGAGGGCATTCAGGTCGCCACCGCCCGTCGCAAGGCCGGCGCCACCGAGGGTTTCTACTTCGCCACCCTCGGCGGCCACAACGCCGAAAGCCACAATCACAACGATGTCGGCAACTTCGTCGTCTACCTCGATGGCAACCCCGTCCTCATCGATATCGGCGTGGAAGAGTACACCGCCAAGACCTTCAGCGGCCAGCGCTATGACATCTGGACCATGCAGTCCGCATATCACAACCTGCCCACCATCCACGGCGTGATGCAGGCCGCCGGACGCCAGTACGCCGCCCGCGACGCCGCCTTCCACACCGATGACGCCTCCGCCGAATTCACCGCGGATCTCGCCGCCGCCTATCCGAAGACGGCGGGCGTCGAGCAGTGGCGCCGCGCCATCCGCCTCGATCGCGCCGCCAATTCCGTCTTGGTCACCGACCGCTACGCGCTCAACGCCGCGGGCAAACTCGAAATGAGTTTCATGACGCCGTGCGTGGCCAAACAGGATGGGGAGCGCGGGTTACTGCTCACCGGCGGCATGCTGGGCAAAACCAGCGTCCGCCTCGCCGTGGAGAGCGCCGCCGCGCCCACCGTGAAGATCGAAGAGATCCCCCTCACCGACCCGCGACTCAAGAGCAGTTGGGGTACCCGCCTCTGCCGCGTCCTCCTCACCTGGGACGCCGCCCCGGCCAAGGGCGAATGGAAGTTCGCCATCACCCAGGCCTAGCCGGCCGATGCCGATTCGATAAACCGAACCCGTAACATCTGCCGGTCGAGTGGGGCGGACGCCCCGTCCGCGCGGGACCCCCTGGTCCCGCCCGCCCCTCAAAGCATGAATTTCAGGCCTACCCATGACGCGCCGCCCACACACTCACCGTCCCGCCCCGTAACGCCCTGGCCGCTTCAATTCCAGCCGGTAGCCGCGCCACTGAATGTGCTTCGAAAAGGCCGACCCCGCCAGCGCAAACAGCCACAGCCACGTGCCCAGCGGCACCCAGATCGCGTGCACCCAGAGGTGCCGCTTGAACCACGACTCGTACTCCGGCAGCGACGCCTTCGCCAGCGTCGCGCGGTTCAGCCCTTTGAGCATCCCCGGACCCAGTTGCGCCACCAGCGCCCACTCCGCCAACCGGTGCCCCCTGCATGCCGCGACCACGCTCGCCGCCATGCCTCCGCAATAGAACACGTGAGAGATCAGGCCCGGCCACCACAGGCGCGGCGCATACAAGCGCGTGATCGCCATCTGCCGCCGGATCCAACCGAGCAACCGCGCGCCGCCCGTGTGCTGCAGGCACGGCGTCAGCGCACCCGGCGCATACGCAATCGAAAGTCCCGCCGCCCGCACCGCCTCGCCCACCACGTAATCGTCGCTCAACTCCCCGCGCCACAATTCGGGAATGCGCGCCTCGAAGAAGAGTTCCTTCGAAATCGCCATGGCCCCGCCCCACACAAAGCGGCTGTTGCCTTCGCCGAGCGCACCATACGCCACCGCGTCCCACACGCCGCGCAGCAGCGACCAGAAATCCGGCGGCTCCGGCAGAAACCAGCGATACCCCGTGACCGCGCCCACGCCCGGTTCCGCCAGCGGCCCCACCAGCGCGCGCAGCCAGCCGGCAGTCACGCGGCCATCCGAATCCGCAAACACCAGCACGCTGCTGTGCTTGCGCGCAGCGCGCACCGCCGCCGTCAGATTTTGAATCTTCTCCGAGGTCCCCGGATCGTTGCCGCCCGCCAGCACCACCTTCGCCCGCACCGGCAACACGCCGGCTGGAATATCCGCGGCCGAGCGCGCAGTGATCAACAACTCGTAATCCGGGTAATCGAGCTCTGCCAGTGCCGCCAGATTCCCCGCGAGCCCCTCTTCCGCGCCTTTGACCGGGACAATCACCGTCGCGGGCGGGAGATTCTGCGGTGTCTCCGCCAGCCTTCGCGCCACATACCGCGCGCGCTTCCGGTCCCCGCGCAGCGAAAGCAGCGCGAGCAGCAGCCCCGGCCCGGTGAAAAACCAATACCAGAAACCCAGGGACATTAAGCGAGCGCCGCTTCGGAGAAGACCGCGAATTCCGTGAGCGCGGGGCTGGCCGAAGCGCGATCGATACTGAGCCGCAGCCGCGACGCAATCACCGGCGAATCGAGCTTGAGGATGCGGCGCGGACCAATCCCCGTCGCCTTCGCCAGCGGCTCCCACGCATCGTTCTGCCAGCGTTGGATCGTGAAGCCGTCCACCCGCTGCCCGAATTGAATCGCCTCGCGCAGGCGGATCAGGTTGAACTTCACCGGGCGGCCCAAATCGAACGTGACGGTCGCATCGGTCACCGAATCGTCGGTGGCCCAGTAGGTGTCCGCGCGCCCGTCCAGCAGGTGCGCGGGACCAAACTGCTTATCGTTGCCGCGCACGTGCGAGGAATCCGTCTTCGCCTTCGCCGCCAGATTCTGCGCGAACGTCGCATTCAGATACGCGCCGAAGGCGCGCAGCGATGCCGCGTCTTCCACGCCCACCAGCCCCTGCCGGTTCGGCGGTACGTTGAGCAGGAACGTGGCGCCGCGTCCCACCGATTGGTAGTACAGGCTCGCCAGTTGCGAAGGCTTCTTCACGCGCGCGTTCTCCGCCGCATGCCAGAACCAGCCCGGACGGATAGAGACATCGCACTCCGCCGGCAGCCAGTGCGAGGCGTGCCGCTGTCCCGTCCCCGATTCCTTGGTATCCACGTTGCCCGGCGACGCCGGTCCGCCCTTCTCCCCAACCGGATCGAACGTGGCCCAGCACGGGTCGCCCGCGATGCCGCGCTCGTTGCCCACCCACCGCACATCCGGACCCACGTCGCTGAAGACCACCGCATCCGGCTGCATGGCGCGGATCATCTCCCACGTGCGCGGCCAATCGTAGTAAGTGTTCTTATCGATCGTGCGCTTCTCCCGCGCCCCGCCATAGAAGCCATCGCCGCCATTGGCGCCATCGTGCCAGACCTCGAAGATCGGCCCGTAATTCGTCAGCAGCTCGCTCAGTTGCGCGCGATAGATCTTGATGTACTCCGCCGAACCGTACGCCGCGTTATTGCGATCCCACGGAGAAAGATAGACGCCGAACTTCATCTTCCGCCGGGCCGCCGCCTGCGAGATTTCGCGCACCATGTCGCCCTTGCCGCCGCGCCACGGACTGTGAAAGATCGAGTGGTCCGTCGTCTTCGTGGGCCACAGGCAGAAGCCATCGTGATGCTTGCACGTCAGGATCACCGCTCGCATCCCGGCCTGCGCCAGCGGCGCCAGCAGAGCGTCGGCATCGAACGCTTCGGGATGAAACAACGAGGGCTCTTCGTCACCGTAGCCCCATTCCTTATCCGTGAATGTGTTGACCGTGAAGTGCAGGAAGCCCGTGAATTCGAGCGCGTGCCAGGCCATCTGCCGCGGTGTGGGAACGGCCCCGTAGGGCGAAGGAGGCGGCACCGGACGGGCGGCCCTCAGCGTGGCCGGAACCGCGCCGGAGAGCGTGGCCGAAAGTGTGGAAAGAAGCGTGCGTCGTGTCATCATACGCGTTGCAAGGGCTATTGTCGCACTGTGGAGCATGGGGCGGGGGCTGCTGCGACGAGGCAGCTTCACTCAAGCAGAAACCTGAAACGAACTACGCGCGAATGTACCGTACCGCTCCGGGATTGCGCCTTCCCGCCTTGGCTTTTCTTGGCGGCTTTGCGCCTTTGCGTGAAATTCGTCCTGACGCCCCACTCACTCCAGAAAGCGGCCCTTCCACTCCGGCAACGGCAGCATGCACTGATCCTCCCGCCCGAACCACTGGTACCGGTGCCGCGCCACCAGGCGATACCCCCACGCCAGCAATGGCCGCGGCAGCACTCCGGCGATGCGCGCAATCGCAGGCCACGGTGCGCTGAGCCGCGCCAGAACACGCAGCGCCGCCGCCTCCGCGTGGAACACTTCCCCGCCCTCCACCACCACGATGCTATCCAGTTGCACCGCTCCCAGCCGCGCCACCGCGAAAGCCGATTGCAGCGGAGCGAACCCGAAGTAGCCGCCCTTATCCCGCTTCAGCACGAACTGCACGAAGCCGTTGCACAAATGGCACACGCCATCGAACAGAATCACCGCACGCTCCGAAACTGGCGCCGCTTCGCTCACACTATGTATGATGCACCGCAAGCCTCGCCGGACGCATCCCCGCGCTTCGTCAACTAACCAGTCTCTGGCTCGTATCCGGATCGTCCGTGTAGAGGCCCGTGCCGCCGCACGAACGGCACACGCCCGTGCCCGCGCAATACGGACACTTCGGCTGGGCG
>CAIRBY010000904.1 GCA_903876865.1 uncultured Acidobacteriia bacterium | reverse complement strand
TTACAACCCCGCTGGCTTGGGGCCGTGCCCGTTGGTGGGCGCCAGTTCCTTCATCCGCTCGATCCGCAATTGCCGCGGCAGGTACTCGGCCAGATACTGATTCATTTGCTCCAGTCGCGCCGCTTCCGACCGCGTTCTCAACAGCAGGCTGAGAAACTCCAGGTCCGGAACCGCCTGTGCCAGTTGAAAACTCAGTTGCTGATCCTGAAAATCCGGGTCGTCATGGCTTCGCGCAGTCGAGAGGCTGCGCAATGCCCGGTAGTGCCCTAGCGCCTGAACGCGCAAGGTCTCGGCCACCGGCGCCGCGTCCTCGTCATCGAAGTAGACAACCTCGCCCTGCAGGTAGTCCTTCTCTTCGATCAACCGGACCACCTCGAAGCGATGTTCGCCCCGCGTCAGGATGTCCATCCGCCCGTCGGGATACAGTTCCAGCACCTTCTCCACGGATACCGTGCAGCCGGCGTTGATGATGCCGTCGTCTTTCGCCAGCACGATACCGAACTCGGAGCCGTCGCGAATCGCCTCGCCCACCATTTCCTTGTAGCGTTCCTCGAAAATGTGGAGCGGAATGTGTGTCCGCGGGAAGACGACGAGTTGCAGTGGGAACAGCGGGATCAGCCGCTTCAGCATGGTACTATTATGACGTTTCCGCCCCGCCGAAGCAGCTTTGGGCGACAAAGATCTCATGCGAATCGATGGCAAAGTGGTGCTCATCACCGGCGCCAGTGAAGGTATCGGAGCGGCCTGCGCCCGCGAATTCGCCGCATCCGGCGCCAAACTCTCGCTCATCGCGCGCAACGAAGAAGGCCTCCGCCAGGCGGGTGGTCCGGATGCCCTCGTCACCGCCGGCGACCTGACCAGCGACGAAGCGCGCCGCCGCGCCGTGGACCGCACCCTGGAACGTTACGGCCGCATCGATATCCTCATCAACAACGCCGGCGTCGGCATCTACCAGCCCAGTTGGGAAATGCCCCTCGAAGAGGCGCGCTACCTCATGGAGCTGAACTTCTTCGCGCCGCTCGCCATGACCCAACTCGTGGCTCCTCACATGCGCGCGCAGCACAGCGGCGCCATCGTCAACGTGGGCTCGATCGGCGGCAAAGTCGTACTGCCCTGGATGACCCTCTACAGCGTCACCAAGGCTGCGCTCAACGCGCTCACCGAAGGCCAGCGCATGGAACTGATGGGCTCCGGCGTGCGCACCATGATCGTCTGCCCGGGCTACGTGCAGACCGGTTTCCAGAAAAATGTGCGCGCCGGTCACACGCCCGAACAGGTGCAGAAGGCCCGCCGTTGGGCCATCTCTCCGGAAACCTGCGCGGAGGCCATCCGTCGCGGTGTGGAGCGTGACGCGCGAACCGTGGTCACTCCCCGCTCGGGTTGGTTGCTGGTGCTCGCGATGCGCCTCTTCCCCTCGATTGTGGAAGGGCGAATGGCCAAAATTAACGGTACGGCATGAACCTCAGGCTCAAACGCACTCCGGGAATCTACGTGGCCGGCTTCATGGGCGCGGGCAAAAGCACCGTTGCGCGCCACCTCGCCGATCATCTCGGCTGGCAGTTCTTCGATACCGATGCGGAAATCGAAGCCCGCGAACGAAAGAGCATTTCCGAGATTTTCGAGGTGCAGGGCGAGGCTGAGTTCCGCCGCGTCGAAACCGAGGTCATCCGCCACCACGTGCGTTGGATCGAACGCGGACGCCCCGCCGTGCTGGCCCTGGGCGGCGGCGCCTTCACTCTCCCCGCCAACCGCGAACTGATGGAGCATAACGGCATCACCATCTGGCTGGATTGCCCGTTCGACCTGGTGCAGCGCCGCGTTGGCGCGGCCTCTCACCGCCCCTTGGCGCGCGAGCCGGAGGCCTTTGCCGCGCTCTATGAGGCGCGCCGCGAACACTACAAACTGGCCGATGTGCACGTCCTCGTGGAAAGCGACGACCCTGCCGTCACCGTGGCCGGAATCTTGGCCCATCCCCTCTTTCAATGACCAACCGCCTTCTACGTCGTCACGCAGCAGCCATCTTCCGCGCCGCGCTGGCGGCAGCGGACCCGGCCGCGGCCGTCGCGCGCCACCTCACCGGCCGCAAGTTCGAGAGCTTCCGCAACATCTACGTAATCGGGGCGGGGAAGGCCGGTGCGCCCATGGCGTTGACCGCCGAGCGCGTCCTCGGCAAACGCCTCACTGCGGGTCTGATCAACGTCAAGGATGGCCACCTCGCCAAACTGCGCCGCATCGAACTCAACCAGTGCGGTCACCCGGTGCCGGATGCACGCGGCGTCGCCGGCGCCGAGCGCATTGCCGAAATCGCCGCCGCGGCGGGACGCGAAGATCTCGTCCTCTGCCTGATCTCCGGCGGTGCTTCCGCCCTGCTGCCGCTCCCTGTGCCCGGCATCACCCTGGAAGAGAAGCAGGCCACCACGCGCCTGATGCTTGGCTGCGGCGCCACCATCCACGAAATCAACGCCGTGCGCAAGCATATCTCGCGCATCAAAGGCGGTCAGTTGGCGCGCCTCGCCTCCCCCGCGCGGGTGGAAGCGCTGCTGCTCTCCGACGTGATCGGAGACAATCTCGACGTGATCGGCAGCGGTCCCACCGCGCCCGATGCCTCCACCTTCGCCACCGCCGGAGCCATCCTCGATCGCTATGCCATTCGCTCCCGCGTGCCCGCCTCCGTACGTGAACGCATTCAGTCCGGCGAGAACGGTGTGCTCGATGAGACCCCCAAGCCCGCCGATCCGCTCTTCTCCCGCGTGCGCAACACCGTAATCGGCAGCAACCGCCTCGCGCTCGACGCCGCGCAGAAAAAGGCCCGGGAATTGGGCTTCCGCACCCTCATTCTCTCCAGTACCATCGAAGGCGAGACGCGCGAGATTGCGCGCATGCACGCCGCCATCGCCGCCGAGATTTCACGCGCCGGTCGGCCCCTGCGCGCCCCTGCCTGCATCATCACCGGCGGCGAGACCACGGTCACGATCCGCGGCGATGGGTTGGGCGGGCGCAATCAGGAGTTCGCGCTGGCCGCCGCGCTGGATATCGCAGGTCTCGAACGCGTCGTCGTTTTCAGCGCCGGCACCGATGGCACCGATGGCCCCACCGATGCCGCCGGGGCCCTCGCGGACGGCGACACCCTGCGCCGCAAGCCCGATGCCCGCGCCTACCTGGACCGCAACGATTCCTACCACTACTTCGAAGCCCTCGGCGACCTCGTCATCACCGGGCCCACTAACACCAACGTGATGGACGTCCGCCTTATGCTGGTCGGCTAGCCGTTTCCTCCCAATTCCGCTGAAATAAGCCTTAATCCCGAATGCAGCTCACCTCGTGGGACGGACGGCCTCGTCCGCGCGGGACCCCCTGGTCCCGCTCTTCCAACGAAGCATCAGCTGCCTGCGACGATCGAAGGGCCGACGAGGGCGTCGGACGCGGCGCCCCACAGTCCGCCCACACGATCCCCCGGAAACCTACCGAGTTGCATTTTGCAATGGCGTGTTCTGCTCCCGACCGGTACCGCTTCTGCTACGATCGGACCTGTGAGTTTCTGGCGCAAGGAAGTCATCGAATTCGCTCTCGACCGTGAGACGCAGGCCCACATCGAAGAGCAGCGTGCCTGGATCCTCCGCGAGCCCGCCAACGCGAAGCCTTACTACCACTTGGCCCAGTTGTACCGCGTTGCCTTCAAGCAGGACGAAGCCCTCGGACTCCTGTTGGAAGCCGTGCGCCTCGACCCGGCCTTCGCCGAGGCCCACGCCTCGCTCGCCGAAGTCTACGTCTTGCGCGACGACTTGCCCGCCGCCTGGCGCCATGCCCGCCTTGCCGAAGCGCAGGGAGAACCGCGCGTCGTAGAGATGCTTACGCGGCACGGGGCGAACCAGTAGGCCGCCCGGCCTGCCACAAGACCCCCGCCAACACCAGCGCCAGCACCGGAATCACGTACATCGCCTGATGAAGTCCCGCCGCCCGTGACGCTTCCGCCGCCAGGCCGGACCGGTGCGCGAACCAGTCGCTCAACCGCCCTGTGACGAGCGGTCCCCAGGAGGCGCCGCCCAGATACGTCACCAGGAAGTAGGAAGCCATCGCACGCCCTCGCATTCCCGGCGCCACGATGTCCTGAATCGCCGCGTAGACCAGCCCGTAATACATCTGGAGCAGCCCATAGCCGGCCATTGCGAGCGCCACCGCGACGCCTGCCTGACCGGCGGGCATGTGAATCCCGGCAAAGATCGGAAGCGCGGCCAGACCCGCGGCTGCGGCCGCGAGCCAAAGCCGATTCCGCACCCGGTCACCCAACAGGCCTGCCGCAGCCGCTCCCAATATCCCCGAGATGCCGGACCCCACGCCCGTCCAGATGCCCGCCTCCTTCACGCTCAGCCCGTGGTACCGCGTCAGTAGCGCCGGCAGAAACGTAGAGAAGGCGTACAGCGCAAAATTCACCACCGCCCCCGAGACGGCAATCCACCAGAACTGTGTACTGAATGAAGCCGCATTGTAGGACAGGCGATTCCGCCTGCCAACCTTTCCCCTGCCAACCTTTCCCCTGCCAACCCTTCCCGTGCCAGTACCTCCCC
>CAIRBY010000903.1 GCA_903876865.1 uncultured Acidobacteriia bacterium | reverse complement strand
GCCCACTTCACGAAGGCCTGCGCATCCAGAATCGAGACGTTGACCACGGGATAGTCCGGCTTATCCGCGGCGAAATCCCTGGGAAGCGCGTGCCCCGTCTGCTTGCAGAATTCGCCATAGGCGGCGTTGCTGACTTCGGTCTTGTCAATGTAGAACGCGGGCAGCGAGACCAGTTCCTGCTTTTCGCCGAACTTGAAATCGCCGGCAGGTACAAGCACCATGTCGCCCGCTGGAAGACTGAGCGTGGGCGCGAGCGCCGCCACTTCGGGAGTCTTGGGACCGGGCTTGGCGCCTGGTTGCAGCGCAAAATAAATTCCCGCCGCCAGCGCGAGAATCACTACCAGCACCGCGGGCAGCATCCACGCAGGACGCCCTGCGGGAGGCGCGGGAATCACGACAGTCGCCGCAGTGGGCGAAGCGGGCGGGATCATCATCGTGGGCGCATCGCCCTCCGCGATCACGCGTTCCAGTTCCGCAATCACGGGTGTGAAGCCCTGCGGACGCTCCGCCGGATTCTTGGCGGTGCAGCGCGCGATCAGGTCGCAGATGGATTGCGGCACGCACGCTTCATGGAGCGGCTCCAATTTCAGCGGCTCGTTGAGAATGCTGTAGAAGATGCGCTCCACGGCCTCTGCCATCACCGGCTTCTTCCCGGTGAGCACTTCGAAGAGCAGCACGCCGAAGGCATAGACATCCACCTGTTCGGTGATGTTCTCCCCGGTCACCTGCTCGGGCGCCATGTAGAACGGCGTGCCCAGCACGAAGCCTGCCTGTGTCATCTGCAGGCCCTCGGTCTTGGCGATGCCGAAATCGATCAGCTTGACCACGCCCGCCGCGTTGATGTGAATGTTGTCCGGCTTGAGATCGCGGTGCACAATCTTCTGCGAATGCACGTATTCCAGCGCGCGCGCCACCTGCACGGCGATCTTCAATTTGTCGCGCAGTTCGCCGCAATGCCCGTTGCGCAGCGCGTGGCGCAGATCTTCGCCGCGCAGAAACTCCATCACCATGAAGGGGCGCTGCTGATCGTCCTCGCCGAAATCGTAGATGCCGAGGACGTTGTCGTGAGAGAGGCTGCCGGCCATGCGCGCTTCGGCCAGGAAGCGCTGCTTGACCTGCGGATCCTGGCATCCCGCTTCGGTCAGAATCTTGACCGCGACGGTGCGGCCGATCAGCGTATCCACGGCGCGATAGACGTGCGACATGCCGCCGCCGAGAAACTCCTGCAGCTCGTACTTGCCAATCCGGGCTGGCAATTCCATGTGTGGCACAGTACTTTATCCTACCAATCGCGATGCGGAATTTCCGGGGTGAAATCGCGGGCTGCGCGGGCGCATGAAGGGGCACGGTAGGGCAGGCGGTTTCACCTGTCAATCCGACACGCCCGAGGAGTTGGCAGGCGAAACCGCCTGCCCTACCTCGCGCCTTCGCTCACGTGGGCTCGACCACCGGGAGGCCGCACGCCTTCCACGCGTCGATGCCGCCGATCATGTTCATCACGTGGGTGAAGCCCGCGCGTACCAGCAGGCTGCTGGCGATGGAACTGCGGTACCCGGACTTGCAGTGCACCGCGATGGGTTGCTCCCGATCCAGCCCCTCCAGCAGGGTGGTCAGTTTCGGCAGCGGCTTCATCAGCGCTCCTTCGATGTACATCTGCGCGGTCTCGCCGGGTTGGCGCACATCGATCAATTGTACGTGCTGCAATTCGCGATGCAGGTCCTGCACCGTGACCTGCGCCACTTGTCCCGCGGGCAGGCCCGCTCCGAACCACGCCGCCATGCCGTCTTCCAGATAGCCCACCACATTTTCGATGCCGACGCGCGCCAGGCGCGTACGCGCATCCAATACGACGTCACGATCTTCGGCCACCAGAATGATCCGCTGCGTCAGCCCGAGCAGGCGCCCGGCCCACGAGGCGAACTGACCGGTGAGGGCGATGTGTACG
>CAIRBY010000902.1 GCA_903876865.1 uncultured Acidobacteriia bacterium | reverse complement strand
CAGGAGCAGCAGTGAGAATAATTTCGTCATGGGTTTCCGGGTCACACGCGGAGTGTGAAGCTTTCTCCTAAATAGACGCGGCGGACTTCGGGGTCGCGCGCGAGGGCTTCGGGGCTGCCTGCGCGGAAGAGGCGGCCGTTATCCATAATGTACGCCCGATCCGTAACCGCGAGCGTCTCGCTGACGTTGTGATCCGTGACTAGGATTCCAATTCCCTGGCGCTTGAGGTCAAAGATGATGCGCTGCAGTTCCAGCACCTGGATGGGATCGATGCCGCTGAAGGGTTCATCGAGGAGGAGGAAGCTGGGGTTGATGACGAGCGAGCGGGCGATTTCGACGCGGCGGCGTTCTCCGCCCGAGAGCATGTAGCCGCGGCTGCGGCGCACCTTTTCGAGGCCGAGTTGATCGATGAGGCGCTCCATGGTTTCGCGGCGCTCGCGCGAACGCAGTGAGCGCGTCTCCAGAATCGCGAGCAGATTCTCTTCCACGGTGAGCTTGCGGAAAACGCTGGCCTCCTGCGGCAGGTAGCTGATGCCGCGGCGCGCGCGCTGGTACATGGGGAGATCGGTGATATCCTTGTCATCCACCAGGATGCAGCCGGAATCGGGGCTGATAAGGCCGACGATCATGTAGAAAGACGTGGTCTTCCCCGCCCCGTTGGGTCCAAGCAAGCCGACGACTTCACCCTGCTGGACGAAGACGGTGACGTCATCCACCACACGGCGGCCGCGATAGGTCTTCGAGATGTGCCGCGTTTCGAGTTTGCTCATGACGGTGCGTCGCGCGTTACTTTCCCTTCTTCCGGTTGATCAGACTGTTGCCGGGCTTCTCCCCGGGGCTGGTCACCAGCAAGCGATCGTCGTTGGCAAAGTAAGTCAGCTCCTTGCCCTCGGTGGTATTCGGCTGCGGCCGGTTGAACAGCTTCTCCACCATTTTCACCCAGGTTCCCTTCAGAATCACCTTTTGATCGGCGGTGGTGTACTCGGCGCTCTCGCCGGTGCCGGTGCGGGTGCGGTCCTTGCCGGTGGAGAAGATCTCCGCTCCGCCATCCACATATGCCTTTTCGAGGCGGGACTCGGCGCCGGATTCGGAGAGGAAGGCGCGCAGGGTGCGTCCCTTGACCTGTAGCCCGGGGCGCGTCAACTGCACGCCGCCGGAGTAGTTGGCCAGGCGGTTCTCATCGGTATAGACCAGATGTCCGGCGTGGACTTCGGTGAGGACGGGGGTCGACGCCTTCTTCTTCTGCTCGTCCTTCGGCTCTTCCCAGAGATTGGTGATCACCTTGCCATCGGCCACGAGCGAACGCTTCTCGCGGTCGCGATCGATCACGTCGGCCTGAATGCGGTTGGCGCCCTGCCACATATTCACGCCGCCTTCATAGTGGATGCGGCGGTTGCGGTCGCGGGATTCCATCTTGCGCGCGGTGGCCTGGAGCGGGTCGTCGCCAGAGAGCATCTCGGCGTTTTTTTTGGAATCCTTGTTCTGCTCTTTGTCCGGCAGGCGGCTGGAATTGACGTTGCCTTCGGCGGTGAAATCGCCGGTGCGCTGATCCAAGTGGATGTGGTCGGCGGCGGTCGAACCGGTGGCGTCCCACATGCGCGCGGCGGCATCGAGGAGGATGACGTTCTGGTCGGCGTCCATGCTGGCTTTGGCGGCGCGGGCATGGCGGTCGCCCTCTTCATAGACGAAGTCGCCGGATTGCTGCATGGTGGCGAGCTTACTGGTCTTGGGATCGAACTTCGCTTCGAGGTCGCGGCTAGAGGTGAGGCTCTGGGCCCGGTTGCGTTTTTTCTCCTCGGCGGTGGGATCGGTGACGGTCTTGACGCCGGTGGCGCGGAAGTTTTCGATACGGTTCCCGGCACCGTAGGCAATCACGAAATCACGTCCATCCAGCACGCGGTGGTGCTGTACGGGCTGGTTGGGCAGGAACTCCAGCTTACCGGGAGCCTTGGTGATCACGCTTTCCATCTCTTTTCCGCCGGGCCGCATCTTCATTTCGAGCGTTTCGCTGCGCAACACATGGGTCTCGCTCAATGGATGCCCGGGAGCGGGAAGAGGTTTCGAGGTAACCACCGCATTGCCGTTGGCGTTGACGTGGCTGAGCACGGCGTCCTTGCCATCGGCGTCGAAGTTCAGATCGACGTGATTGGCGGTGACGTTGGTCTCGGCGGTATCCGTGGTGGAAGTGAGGACGGCGTTCTTGCTGCCATCAATCTTGCGGGCCACGCCGGAATCGTCGAAATCCATGCTCAGTTCTTCGGCTGCATAGACGATTTTTCGGTTGGGATAATCGTCGCGGCCGTGGGCGCGGAGGGCGGTGACGTTGCGGATGACGCGGTCCTGCATCTTGACGACGATCTCTTCGCCATCCACCACCATATTTTCGCGGGTGAGGCGGCCCCAGGGCTTGAGCCAGATTTCGCCCAGGGTCTCGTGATAGTAGAGCGAGTAGCCCTCGATCTTCATGGGCTTAGCGCCGGGTGTGGGCGGGTTCCAGTGAACCTCCACGTCGTGCTTCATCTGCAGTTCGTGGGTGGTGGGGTCGTAGGTGGCGCCGGTGGCTTTGCCATCGCCCTTTTCGAAGGTGAAGCTGGAGGGCTGGTCGGTATCGGCGCGGCCGGTATTGCTGTCGCAGGTGACGCCGCTGGTGCGGATGATGGTGGGGGCGGCGGGCGGCGGGCCATCCACGGGGAGGTTCAGTGTGATCTCCACCTCGCCCTGGGAGAAGAGGCTGCGGGCGGTGGTGTCGAAGGTGGCGGCGGCGCTCTTGACCAGGTCGAAGGTCTTGGCATCCTTCGAGTAGATCTTCATGACGACTTTTTTGAGATCGACGCGGGAAGCGTCCTTGACCTGCTGCATGCTCTCCGCCTGAATATCGGAGCGCACGCGCCCGGTGGCGAGGTCTTTGTCGCGGTATTGCCAGCCTACGGAGGACGCGCTGAGGTCCGCCGAGAGCGCGGCGGGGGGAAGCGGCGTATCGCCGGCCAATTTACGTTTCTGGGCTAGATACTTGAGGGCGACAACGGCGACGATCGCGGCTATTGCCACCAGCAGAAGCCAGCGGATACCTCGCATGAAGTTATCTTCAATATACCGCGCTAGACTGCGGTATACGGGCGGCGGGGGTTTTACAAGTTTACGGAAACCCAAGTTTACGGAAACCCAAGATAAATTCGGGGACAGACAGCGAATTTCCGGCAGAAGGCGCCGGGAATTCATGTCTGGCCCCAAAGGTGGCTTATGCAGGCGATACGGATTCTGGTCACGGGCGGCACGTTCGATAAGGAATACAACGAACTGACGGGGGAACTCTTCTTTCAGAAGACGCATGCGGGGGACATGCTGAAACTGGGGCGCTGTCTGGCGCCCGTGGAAGTGGAGACGCTCATGATGATCGACAGCCTGCAGATGACGGACGCCGACCGGGCGCTGATTCTGGAGCGGTGCCGGGCGGTCGCGGAGACGCGGATCGTGATCACGCACGGCACGGACACGATGGAGCAGACGGCGGCGTTGCTCGGTCCGGCGATCACGGATAAGACGGTGGTGCTGACGGGGGCGATGATCCCCTACCGGTTCGGCAGTTCGGACGGGATGTTCAATCTGGGGACGGCATTGGGGTTCGTGCAGACGCTTGGGGCGGGGGTTTATGTGGCGATGAATGGGCGGTACTTCCGGTGGAACGGGGTGCGGAAGAACCGGGAGCAGGGGGTGTTTGAAGACTTGGGCGGAGATTTTGAGGGAGAGTGACGGAAGATTATCTTAGTCACACGTTGTCAAGTATTGTAATTGGTTATTTATCATACTGTTACGCGGAAATCTTGTCACTCTCCAGCTAAGTGTGCTAATAATTGACGTGTGGAACTCAGCAGATTTGCCTGAGTGCCCTCGTAGAACAAATACTAAAATTCTGTGAAAGTTGGAGGTTGTTAATCCATGAAGATTCGTCCGCTTTACGACCGCATCGTGGTCAAACGGATCGAGGAAACGGAACAGATGCAGGGTGGTCTGTACATTCCCGATACCGCCAAAGAGAAACCGCAGGAAGGCGAAGTGGTAGCCATTGGTAAGGGCAAGCGCCTGGAAGATGGCAAGGTAGTGGCGCTCGATGTTCAGGTGGGTGACCGCATTCTGTTCGGCAAGTATTCCGGCAGCGACATCAAGCTGGATGGCAACGAATACCTGATCATGCGTGAGGACGAAGTCCTCGGGATCCTGGATGCTGCGCCGGTTGCAGCGAAGAAAGCTAGCTAAGGAGCATTTCTACAATGGCGAAACAGATTGTCTATTCCGAAGCCTCCCGTCAGGCGATTTTGCGCGGCGTGAACCAACTCGCCGATGCAGTGAAAGTGACCCTCGGTCCCAAGGGCCGGAACGTGGTCCTCGAGAAGAAGTTCGGCGGCCCGACGATCACCAAAGACGGTGTGACGGTCGCAAAAGAGATCGAGCTCAAAGATCCGCTGGAAAACATGGGCGCGCAGATGGTGCGTGAAGTTGCCAGCAAGACCAGCGATGTGGCCGGTGACGGCACCACGACCGCGACGATTCTGGCGCAGGCGATCTACCGCGAGGGCGTCAAATCCGTCGCGAGCGGCGCGAACCCGATGGCGCTGAAGCGCGGCATCGACAAGGCCGTGGAAGTGGCGATCGAAGAAGTCAAGAAGCTCTCCACCCCGGTAACGCCGGACATGATCGCGCAGGTTGGCACGATTTCGGCCAACAGCGACAACACCATCGGCAACATCATTGCGGAAGCGATGAAGAAGGTTGGCAAAGATGGCGTGATCACGGTGGAAGAATCCAAGACCATGGTGACGGAACTCGACACTGTGGAAGGGATGCAGTTCGACCGCGGCTATCTCTCGCCCTACTTCGTGAGCGATGCCGAGCGGATGGAATCGGTACTCGAGGATCCGTACATTCTGATCCACGAGAAGAAGATCAGCAACATGAAAGATCTTCTGCCCCTGCTCGAGCAGATTGCGCGCTCCGGCAAGCCGCTGCTGATCATCGCCGAGGAAGTGGAAGGCGAAGCGCTGGCCACCCTCGTGGTGAACAAGCTGCGTGGCACCCTGAACGCTTGTGCGGTGAAGGCTCCGGGCTTCGGCGATCGTCGTAAGGCGATGCTGGAAGACATCGGCATCCTGACCGGCGGCAAGGCGATCATGGAAGACATCGGCGTGAAGCTGGAAGGCGTCCGTCTGGAAGATCTGGGCCGCGCCAAGCGCGTGACCGTGGACAAGGACAACACGACCATCGTAGATGGCGGCGGACAGGCGAAGGCCATCGAAGGGCGCATCAAACAGCTGCGCAGCCAGATCGATGAGACCACCAGCGATTACGACCGTGAAAAGTTGCAGGAACGCCTGGCGAAGCTCGCCGGCGGTGTTGCGGTGATCAAAGTCGGCGCCGCGACCGAAACCGAAATGAAGGAAAAGAAGGCCCGTGTGGAAGATGCTCTGCATGCTACCCGCGCGGCTGTGGAAGAAGGCATTGTCCCGGGCGGCGGCGTAGCGCTGTTGCGCGCGGCCAAGGCTCTGGCCACCTTCAAGCTGGATGGCGACGAGCAGATCGGCGTCACGATTGTGAAGCGCGCCTGCGAAGAGCCGCTTCGCCAGATCGTTTCCAACTCCGGCACCGAGGGCGCGATTGTGGTGGATAAGGTCCGCGAGAACGCGAACCCGAACTTCGGCTACAATGCCCAGACCGACGCCTACGAAGATCTCGTGGTGGCGGGCGTGATCGATCCGACCAAGGTCACCCGTTCGGCCCTGCAGCACGCGGCGAGCATCGCCGGCCTGATGCTGACGACGGAAGCTATGATCGCCGAGATCCCGGAGAAGAAGGCTGCTCCGGCTCCGGGCGGCCACGGCCCCGAGATGGATTACTAAGCAGCACGCAATTGGCAGGCGAAACCGCCTGCCCTACCAAGCGCCGCGCTTCCCGCAAGGGGGGCGCGGCGTTTTTGCGTTTGTAGGACGGGCCTCCTGGCCGGTCCCGCCTGCCGGAGTTACGGCTTGCCGATGCTGCACAAGGGGTCGCCGAGGACTACGCCTTGCCAGCTGAGATAGAGCAGGGAGAGGTAGTAGCTTTCGGCCAGGTTGCGGCCCTGATTGTAGGCGGGCAGCAGATAGTCCGGGCGGGCGCAGGCGTTCAGATAGGGCTCGTAGACGTTGCCGGAGATGCCGGTGACGCCTTCGTGGATCAGGTCCGCGGCGAGGCCTTGCGAGGTGCTGTCGAACATATGGGCCGGGTCTTCCCAACCCTTGGGGGTCCACGAATCGGGAGGCTTGCGAAAGGTGCGCGCGGAAGTGGAGACGAACTCGGCGGCGATGGCGCCGGGCAGCCATTTGAAGCCCATCACGCGCCGGCTTTCGCGGGCGGTATCGTTCGTACCCCAACTGGCGTAGCCGATGACGTCGGTCTGATTGAAAACCGGCGTGGTGGTCTCGTCGATCACGACGCGGGCGCGGGGCAGCAGCATGGCGGCGGTGCGCAGCCAGTCATTGCCGGGCTCCTGTTTGGGGGATTGCAGGTCGATCACGAATTTGCCGCGATTGCGTGCCAGCAGGGAGCGGTCGATCATGCCCTTCACGTCGGCGAAATCGTAGGCGGCGAGGCGGGTGACGAGATAAATCGGGAAGGCGGGGTGCTGAAAGGCCGAATCGCGCCGCATGTAAAAGGGGTTGGGGACGCCCCCGGCGCGCGGGTATTGCGTGCCCTTCAGCTTGGAATAGAGCAGGGTCAGTTCCGAATCGACCGAGGCATGCTCCACACTTCGTCCGGCGCCTCCGCCATCAACCTTGAGCGGCACGCCCATAGTGGTGACGATATAGAGCACCTTCTCCACCAGCCCCGCCTTCTTGAGGCACTCGCCGATGGGCCGCTCAATCTCGGCCTCGTAGACGGGCCAGAGGATTTCTTCCTGGGTGGTGGTTGCGATGGTGCAGACGTTGCGCACGGGCACGGAGCGGCGCGGACGGTAATACTCGGCAATCTGGCGGGAGAGGGGAGCGTTGCGGTTCACTACCAGCAAAACATTCTCGCCGGTCTGCGAGAATAGGGGTAGGGAGAGAAGCAGGAGACACAGACAGCGCACGATTCCCAGCTTACCAGGAGCGTGGCAGTGAAACGGGAAAAGCCTACGGAAATGGAGCGGGGCGGCGGTGGTGCGGGTGCTTCGCCTATGACCACGAGACGAGAGCGGCTTTCGCCAATCCCATTATCCAAAACCGCACCAGCCGGACCCTTTGATACAATACTGAGCGAATGCCCGCGTAAAGGGAAATTGAAGTTTTCTATTCCACCGATTTGAATTTTGACTGAGTGCCGGCGATGCACATGCACCGCCCCGGTTAATTATGGATTTCGATCAGCTGCACACGTTTCTGGAAATTGTCCGCCTGAAGAGCTTCTCCAAGGCGGCCCAGACGTGCTACCGCACCCAGCCTGCGATTAGCGCTCAGGTGCGGCAATTGGAACAGGAACTGCGCGCCGATCTCTTCGAGCGCTTCGGCAGCCGCATTTCGCTCACGACTGCGGGGAAGATCTTCGCCGAATACGCCGAGCAGATGCTGGATCTGCGCCGGCGCGTGCAGGACGCAATCGCGGAACTGGAAACCAATCCGCGCGGCGAACTGGTGATCGCGGCCAACGAGGCCACGTGCATTTACGTGCTGCCGAAAGTCTTCAGCGAATACCGCCATCAATTCCCCGCGGTGCAGTTGCAGGTGCTGCGCAGTTACGGCTCGCGCGTGGTGGAAGCGGTGATGGAGAACTCGGCCGATTTCGGCCTGGTGCAGCTTCCGGTGGAAGAGAAGCGGCTGCAGGTGGTGAACATCTACCGCGACGAAATCCGGCTGATCGTGCCTGCCGGGCATCCGCTGGCGGAACGCACATCGGTCACGCCGCAGGATGTGGCGGAGAGCTACCTGGTGCTGCCGAAATACGGCAAGACGCGGACGCGCCTGAACGAGTGGATGGAAGTGGTGGAAGACGACATGCGCATCTCCATGGAACTGGATTCCACGGAGATGATGAAGCACTTCGTCATCGCCGGGCTGGGCGTGAGCTTCATGGCGGCATCGAATTGCCGGGAAGAGATTGCGGCGGGGAAACTGCTCGCGATCCCGCTCGGTCCGGAGCCGATGTTCCGCCGGCTGGGGTTAATTTATCGTAAGGACAAAGCGCTATCCAAAGCGGCCTTGGGTTTCATCCAGTCCGTGCTGGATAATGTAGGGGAAGCATCGGGAATCGCCAAGGAAAGACCCCAGGCACCCCGGGTTGTGGCCTGATGACCTGCCGGCAATGCCGCAAGAAGTTCGACGATTTCGAATCGCGCTGCCCTCATTGCGGCACCACGCACGAAGAGTCCGCGGGCATGTACCAGACCTCCACGGTGCTCATCTCCACCAGCGGCACCGATCAGGTATTCCGTTCGGTGCAGGATGTGCCGGTGGGACTGCGCACGCAGTTGTTGAAATCCACCAACGGGGCGAACTCGGCCACGATCCTGATCGCGGACCGGCGCGGGCGGAAAGAGATCGCCAAGGCGATGCGCAACCTGCCCGGACCGGTGCAGCGGCGCTGGATGCAATCCGTGATGGGCACGGATGCGGCGGCGGCTGCGATGGAGTGGCTCACGCCCATGCGGCGGCGCGCCATCGGCGTGGCGGCGGGAGTGCTGATTCTCTCGGCGGCGGCGCTGATCTTCTGGCGCGTCGGGTAGGGACGGACCGCCGAAGGCTACTGCGTCAACTTCTTCAGGATGTGCTTTGCCAGGAATTCGTTGATCTCACGGTGCCGGGGAATCGGCTGAGACCGGCCGCTCTTTGAGTCGCGATACCAATCGTGATTGCCCCCGTGCCTCACGAACTGGCAACCCGCCGGATGCCCTGAATATCGCCGCTGGTTAGATCCCGATACAAGTCCCGAAGGTTGTCCACAAGTTCCGACAACGATTCGCCCTGGGTTATGTAGTCTGGAAACTCCTCAAAGCAGCCAAGCCACCTCTCACCGTCTTGCCAATGGACATGCCGGGCCGTGGTCATGGAATCATTCTACGGCTAGCCGGGAGCGCGCGAGCCGCTGTAATTGCGTAAGCGGGGCGGCAGCGTGATGCGCCGCCCCCCGCCTGCCGCCGCTTTATTTCGCAGCCGACCTTACCACCTGCACCGGGCCGATGAGGCCGGAGGGCAACAGGGGTGAATCGGCGCGGTAGAACTGCTGCGCGGTATAGGTGTACTTCTTCGCCACATCGGGCTGCTGATCGCCCACGAGGCGGTTGACCCAGAGGTTGGTCACCTTGATTTCCAGCGTGTTCGCGCCCGGCTTCAGAGCCGTGCTGACGTCCACCCGGAAGGGCGCCTTCCAGAAGATGCCGAGGGGCTTGCCGTTGACGGTGACTTCGGCCAGGTTCTTCACATCGCCCAGGTCAAGCCACAGTTTCGCGCCGGTCTGGAACCACTCCGCCGGAGCCTGGATCGTCTTGGTGTAGGTGCCGGTGCCGGAGAAGTATTTCACCCCGGCATCCGGATTCTCATGCCACGAAGCGAGCGCGTTCAGAGT
>CAIRBY010000901.1 GCA_903876865.1 uncultured Acidobacteriia bacterium | reverse complement strand
GCGAAGAGCGGGGAAAGGGCGAGCAGGGCTGCCAGCAGACGCATCGTTCGATTATGCCAGTTCCCGATGGCCCTAATGAGTTGCAACGGAGGCGCTTGGGCCGGCGTAGGCAGGGTGTACGCCGGAAACCGTGACCTCTTGACCGACCATCCGCTACCTGCGCGCGGGAAAACCACGCTGGGCCTTTTACTGCTGGCACTCGCTGCCGTGCTGGTGCATGGCTACCATCCGGGTGCGGACGATGCGGCGATCTATGTGCCCGCGATCAAGCAGGTGGCCGACCCGGCGCTTTACCCCTTCGGCGCCGAGTTCTTTCTCTCACACGCACATCTTTCGCTTTGTGCCTTTCTGGTGGGCAACTCGGCGCGCCTCAGCCATCTGCCCATCGACCTGGTGATCTTGGCCTGGCACGCGGGCTGCATCTTTCTGCTGCTGGCGGCCTCGTGGCGGGTGCTGGCGGTCTTGCCGCTACGATAACGGGCGGATCGCGGTCTGCCGCATAGGGCGGGGAGTGGAGGAGCGGATAGGCGGGCGTTAGTGCAGACGACCCATCTTCTGCGGAGGCCAATAGCTGAACACAGCCTTGCCATAGATGGCGTCGCGGTTGACGAAGCCCCACGTGCGACTGTCGCTCGAAGAATTGCGGTGATCGCCCAGCACGAAAAACTGGTTGGGCGGAATGCGGTGCGGTTCCCAGGAGACGCGGTCGCGATACTCCTCCGGCACGTACTCCTCTTCCAGCGGGCGGCCATTCACAATCACCTGTCCGGCTTCGATGCGGACTACGTCGCCGGGAATGCCGATCACGCGCTTGATGTAGGACTTGGTGGGGTCCAGCGGAAACCAGAAGACCACTGTATCGCCGCGTTCGATATCGCCGAGGCCGAGGTGATAGGTGAACTTGTTGATGAAGATGCGCTCCTGATCGGTGAGGGTGGGCATCATGCTGGTGCCTTCCACCTTGACGGGCTGGTAGATGAAGACGATCAGGATGACGGCGATCAGCACCGAAAAGGCGAGATCGCGCACCCAGGAGAGGGCGCTCCAGAGGCTGGAACGGGATGAGGAGGGGACGGGCGTTTCCGCGGGGCTGAGATCTTCGAGCATCGCTCTGCTACGTAATTATAGACGCTTTACGAGCCGTTTCGGTTGTCTCAAACAGTCCCAAACCGGCGCTATTTGACCAGCGTGCCGAGCACGGGGAGCGGCACAGCCCCTTCGCGGAGGGCGCGGTCGTGAAACTCGGCGAGGTTGAAGTTGCCGCCGCGGGCCTTCTTGTATTCTTCCCTCAGGTTGAGCCACGCGCGCCAGCCCACGAAATACATGGGCAATTGCGCGGAAGAGAGTTTGGCGCGCTGCAGTTTGCCGGTGGCCTCTTCGGTCTCCTGGAACGTCTGCTTGAGCATCAGGTCCATGGCTTCCTGATCGGTCATATTGAGCATCTGCAGACGCACATCGAGGATGGTATTGGCGAGCACGCGCAACTCCTCTTTGGCGAAGGTGAGCTCGAGTTCCGGGGAATTCTTAAGGAAGCCTTCCTCCAGCATGACCTGGGTGATGTACTGGGCCCAGCCCTCGATATAGGGTCCGTTGCCGAAGACGGAACGGAGCACGCGCCGCGCCTGCGGGTCCACGTTGTTGGCCACTTCCATCTGCACGTAGTGCCCGGGCATGGCTTCGTGAATGGTGAGGAGCTTGAGTTTGTAGAAGTTGTATTCGCGCAACTTGGAATCTTTGCGCTCTTTGGGCCAGGCTTCCGGAATCGGGGTGACCCAGTAGAACGCGCCCAACTGGGGCTGCAGCGCGGGCGCGGCATTGAAGCCGCCTACGGAATAGATGCCGCGCATGAACTCGGGCGTGGGGATCACTTTGAGGTTCGCCCGCGAAGGGAGTTGGAGCAGGTGCTTCTCGATGACGAAGGCGCGCGCCTCTTCCAGATCTTTACGGGCATCGTCCATGTAAGATTCGGGGGTGGAGTGGCGATCTCCGATTCGGCCCAGCACTTCCCCGATGATGGCGTTTTCGCGGTCGTTGCCTTGAAGTTCTCCGTGATCTTTGTGGGCTGCGAACAGTTCGCGGTGCATGGGCTGGGCCAGGGCGAGCATTCGGGTACGCACGGTAATCACAGCGCGCTCGGCCTGCTGCAGAGTATCGTCCGCCTCCACGCCGTTGTGCAGGGTGAGACGGAACTTGCGCGCATACCAGTTGCCGCCGAGGCGCCAGTTGAAGTTGGAGCGTCCGGTGAGGCTGGATTTGAGGAAGGCCTCGAAGCGGGCCATCGCATCCAGCGCGGGGCGTGCGGCGCGGGCATAGGCTTCCGCCTGATCGGGTGGGACGGCGGCGCGGATTTCCTTGTCCACCAGGGCGATGTTGCCCTGATTCTCTTCCATGGCCACCTTGATCCAATCCGGCGGCATGGCGATCAGGTTGGTGGATGCCTGATCCAGAAACAGCGGCACTTTTTGCAGGCGCGAAATGAGGTGGCGGATGCGTTCCGGCTTGGGCGCATACTCCAGGGCGTTGGAGGCGAAGAGGGCGCTGCCGAGGGCTTCGACGTAGCTCTGCGGCGAATGCAGCGCTGTGTGGATCTCACCGAGGTCCAGAAGGTTCAGCGAGATCTGGTCCTGCAGAATGGCGAGATCGGCTTTGTCTTCGGGCGTCAGTTCGGCGGGTTTGAGTTCGGCAAGGCGGGCCTGGAATTTTTCGTAGAAGCTCTTCTGGCGGGCCAGGTTCTCGGGGCTGAAATCGTCGAGCATCTCGTCGAGCTTCTTGCCCTGATACTCATGCAATCCCGCTTGCGTGGCCCCGGACGGGGAGAACGCGAGCGAGGTGTTGACGAATTCGGCTGAGAGATCGGTCAGCTTTTGCGAGGAGTTCTTGCCGCATCCAGCCGCAAACAACAAGAGTGAGAGAAGCGCAGCGAATTTCGCCATTGCTGCAATTGTACAACCCGGCACGAAACGGCGTGCAGGGAAAGGCTAGCTTAGCGTGGTACGGACGGGGTGCGAATAGTGGCGGGCGGGCGCGGAGACAGGCTCCAAGCGGCGCATACGCTGCATCTGGTGGAGTTCCCGCATGACTTGCGCACGCTGGGAATACGCCTGGTGGACGATGACGCGTTCGCCAATAAAGCACGCCCATAAAATCCCGACCGCCATCGCGATGGCTCCGAGTCCCTGTCCTGTGATGCGTGCGATCGGCATGCGCCTTCCTCCGCAGGCAGTATGAGCAATCCGCCTACCAGTGTGCACGTCTTTTGTTTTCAATGGGATTTGGCGGCAGGGGCTGTGCACGGCAGCCACAGCCGAGAAAAAGCGACACTTTGCCGCCGCCCGGAGGCGGCAATAAGTGACAGGTGGGACGCCGGAGGGGCGGCGGGGTAGAGGGCGGGGCCAGAAACACAAAACGGACGGGTTTGACCCCGTCCGTTGAGTGAAACAACTATGCTTGTAGTTTAGCGGGCGGCCATGAGGGCACGCAGGCGGCGGGCACGCTCCGGGGCACGGAGCTGGCGCAGCGCTTTGGCTTCGATCTGGCGGATTCGCTCGCGAGTGACGTCGAATTCCTGGCCGATCTCTTCGAGGGTATGTTCGCGCTCGCAGCCGATGCCGAAGCGCATCCGGATCACCTTCTCTTCTTTCGGAGAGAGGGTCTTGAGGATGCCCGCGGTTTCATCGCGAACGTTGGATTCGATGACGGCATCCACGGGGGAGCCGACCCAGCGGTCTTCGATCAGATCGCCGAGGGCGCTTTCGCCATCGCGGCCGACCGGAGTTTCCAGGGAGACGGGGTCGCGGGAGATGGTCTTGAGCTTTTGCACCTTCTCCACCGGGATGTCCATCCGGCGACCAATTTCGTCATTTGTAGGAGTACGCCCGAGTTCCTTTTCCAATTCCCGCGTGGCGCGGAGGAACTTGTTCATACTCTCGTTCATGTGCACCGGGATGCGGATGGTGCGGGACTGATCGGCAATGGCGCGGGTGATCGCCTGGCGAATCCACCACGTGGCGTAGGTAGAGAACTTGTAGCCGCGGCGGTATTCGAACTTGTCGGCCGCGCGCATGAGGCCGATGTTGCCTTCCTGGATCAGGTCCAGGAGGTGAAGTCCGCGGTTCACGTATTTCTTGGCGACGGAGACCACGAGGCGGAGGTTGGCTTCCACCAGATCTTTCTTGGCGCGCTCGGCTTCGGCTTCGCCGTGACGGATCACGGTCAGGCTGTGCTTGAGTTCGGGCAGGGTGGCGCCGGCAGCGGCTTCGCGCTTCTTGATTTCGCGCTTCAACTCGCGCAGGCGGAGCTGCTGGGTGGGATTGCTGCGGACTTCGAGGCGCTTGATTTCGCCATCGAGGTGGCTGATTTCATCGACCGCGCGTTCGATCTCGCGGGAGAATTCCTTCCACTTGATGAGGCGGAAGGGGGCGCGGCGAATCGCCAGGGAGGTTTCCACTTTGGCGCGGTTGAGCTTGGCGCAAAGACGCTTGCGCGGCTTCTTGCTGGCCAGCGGAGTGGCTTCCACTTTGTCTTCCAACTGCTGTAACTTCTTGTGCAGCAGAATGATATCCGCGAAGTGCTTGGCGGCTTCATTGCGCACTTTGGCATCCGCCGGAGATCCTTCTTCGACGTCACCGAGGTCTACGATGCTCTCAATTTCGATGGCGGCCTTCTTCAACTGATCGGCCACATCCACCACCACACGCTGCACCAGAGCCGAACGGCTGATGGCCTTCTGCATGCGGAGTTTGCCGCGCTCCATGCGGCGCGCGAGGTCCACCTCGCCTTCACGGGTCAGCAAGGGCACGGCGCCCATTTCGCGGAGGTACACGCGAACGGGGTCATCCGTGTAGATGGACTCCTCCACAGGAGCAGGAGCCAGGAAGTCGGCTTCGTGAGCAGCCTCCGGATCGAAGAACTTAGGGTCTTCCTCGAAATTAAGGCCTAAACTTTCGGGATTTTCGGCGAGAAACTGATCTTCGAATTGGTCCACTTAAGACTCACCTCCCCCACAGGCACGCGACGAACTGGAATCAGATGTCAGGGAATGGGGTTTTAACTGAAAAATCGGCTTGCTGTTGCTGGTACTTCCCGAAGTCTCGGAGCAAATGGGCGCATTCGGGATTTTACTTTCATCTGATGATAACATCATGACCAGCGAACTTAAAGCTCTATTATCTAAGATGTTCCGATTTCGTTTAAGTTACAGACAATTTCAGATCGTCCCGGCGGGCGCTAGCTTTAGGACATTTTTTGCCGCATCAGGTGCTTCAGTTCGTTGAAGAAGGCCTGCTCGTCCTGGAAATCGCGGTAGACCGAGGCGAAGCGGACGTAGGCGATCTTGTCCAACTCCCGCAGATTCTCCATCAGATATTCTCCTATATTTATAGTAGATATCTCCCGGTCAGGCGAGTCGCTGACCTTGGATTCGACCCGGTTCACGAGTTCGGAGAGGCGGGCCATGCTGACCGGACGCTTTTCACAGGCTTTCAGGAGACCCCCGAGCACTTTCTGCCGGTCGAACTTCTCCCGCCGCCCGTCCTTCTTGATCACCATGTAGGGGACTTCATCGATCCGCTCATAGGTGGTGTAGCGCCGGGCGCACTCCAGGCATTCCCGGCGGCGGCGAATGGCATCGCCTTCCTTGCTCTCGCGGGAATCCACGACTTTATCGTGCAGATGATTGCAAAAAGGACACTTCATTCAGCCGCCTCCTGACCGATGCGTTTCAGGCTGTGCCAGTCCAGCCCCTCTTTCAAGGCTACCAGAAGACCGAACGGCACAATTGCTACAAATGTAATAGCCCATAAGAACAGGGCGAACGCAGACGCCACTTCGAAGCGCACGGCGAACAATTCCGTGAGCACCAGGACCGCAACCACCTGCATCCCACCCCCGACGCCCGGGATCTGCACGACTGCGCCGAAGGAGAGAAAGCCCATCAGGATCAGAACATCGACAAGGCTAAGAGTTAGCACATCGGCGAAGGAGAGGGCCAGGCACCAGTAGCAGAGGCAGATCAGAATCCATTCCACTACGGAATAGACCAGGACCAGCACCAGGGCGCTATCGCTGCGCATCGACTCCACACCCAGAAAGAGGGCATTCAACAGCTTCTCCACGCCAGCGACGCGTTTGTGAGGCAAATGGTGGAGCAGCCCGAGCAGACGCAGGCGCAACGGCTCGGCGAAGTGGCGGAGGGAAAGCAGCACTGCGAGGATGGCGATACATAGCACCCCGACGATGCGTCCGCCGGCGGCCAGCACCCACTCCAGTTTGCCGCCAACCTGCATGCCGGAGGTCTGCACCCGGCTGAGGGCAAAGGCGAAGAGCAGCAGGGCCATCAGCAGGTCGAAGATCCGCTCCAGCACCCAGGCGGCGATCTGGGAGGTGACGGGCACCCCCTCTTTGCGCGCGATCAGCAGGGGGCGAACGAACTCCCCGGGACGACCGAACAGGGTGATGGCGGTAAAGCCGATGATGGTGGCGGAAAACAGGTTGCGCATGGAGGGATGGGGCTTGAGCGGGCGCAGGAAGACCGACCAGCGCAGGGCGCGGCCCCAATAGGTGCCGAAGATCGGGATGAGGGAGAGGGCCACCCACTGCCACCGCACCTGGGTGAAGGTTCTGCCGGCGAGCTTCCAGTCGAAACCGCGGCTGGAGAGTTGCGCGCCACAGAACCAGAGCAGCGCACACACGATCGGGAGGCTGACGGCAATCCACTTCCAGGTGGTTCGCAATGGACGTTGAATCGGCTCTTCTCCGCTTTTGGATCTTGGCGTAACGAGTTACCGCCCTACAGGGCTAGCATAACGGAAAAATTGAACCTATCATGAAAAAGCCTCGTTTCTTGTTGTGGAAGAACGAGAGCCATGGCAACCGCAACGCTAACTTGGGAGCAATTTGGGGAACAAACCTCTAGTAGCGGTGCTGCCAGTCCGGTTGCCAGCCCGGCAGCGCGTGTTTCCGGAGACCGACATCTGACCGACAGCCTGGACCAACCTCTGGTTTCCCGATGCCTGAACGGCGATGAAGCCGCCTGGGAAGAACTGGTGCGCCAGCACACGCGCCAAGTGTACGGACTGTGTTTCCGCTTCACCAACAGCGCGCAGGAGGCGCAGGACCTGACGCAGGAAGTCTTCCTGCGCGTGTTCAAGACGATCCACAGCTTCCGCAGCGCGGAGGGAAGCTTCCACACGTGGCTGGCGCGGGTAACGCGCAATCTGCTGATCGACAATTACCGCCGCAACAAGCAGGAGCGGGTCACCGATTCGATCGAAGAACAGCTGCCAATGCTGGAAGAGACCGGCGGCGGGGCGCCGGCGCGTCCGGACCAGGTACTGGCCGGGCAGGAGACCAGCGCGATCCTGCATGCGACGCTGCAAAAGCTCTCGCCGGATCTGCGCGAGGCAGTCATCCTGCGCGATTTGCAGGAGATGGAGTACCGGGAGATGGCTCAGATTCTGAGCATCCCCGAGGGCACGGTAAAGAGCAGAATTAACCGCGGACGGGCGGAACTGGCCCGGCTGCTGCGAAAGCAAAAGTTGCTGGTATGAATTGCGCGGAGATTGAAGAGCTCATCTGCGAATACGTGGACGGCGCGCTCACGGCGGATACGAAAGCCGAAGTGGAGCGTCACCTGGAGGCCTGCCCGGCCTGCGCCGAACTGGCGCGCGATTCCGCGGCCGCGCTGGGATTCATGGAGCGCGCGGCCGATGTGGAGCCGCCGCCGGAACTGATCACGCGGATTCTCTTCGACCCGCCGTGGGCGCACGGCAAGCCGAAGAGCGGTCCGGAGAAGTTGCTGGCCAAGCGCCGCGGCTGGTTCGGCAGGCTGGTTTCGCCGCTGCTGCAGCCCCGCCTGGCGATGGGCATGGCGATGACGATTCTCTCGTTTTCGATTCTGTCGCGCTTCGTGCCGATTCAGCAGTTGCATCCCGGCGATCTGAAGCCGGCCGAAGTGTGGGCGGGATTGGACGACCGTGCCCACCGCGCTTATGCGCGCACGGTGAAGTATTACGAGAATCTGAAAGTGGTGTACCAGATTCAGACGCTGTTGCGAGACTGGCAGCAGCAATCGGAAGAGCAGCAGGCGGCGAAAGCTACCGAGCAGAAGACGGACGACCGCAAGTTGCCCGTGAAGTCAGTGAACCCGGATGGCGCACCTACATCCAATCCATCCGGGGGACCGCGTTAGCGCGATCGCGAAGGGGGAATCACATGAATTGCCAGAACCATCCAGAAACTCCGGCCACGGCATATTGCCGCAACTGCGGCAAGCCGGTTTGCGAACTGTGCCGTCGCGACGCCTTCGGCACTGTCTACTGCGAGGAGCATATCCCGACCGCGGCCGCCGCGCCGCAACCGCCTCCCACCTTCACCGCACCGAATTTCCCCACGGCGCCGCCGGTCTTTCCGACGGCTCCACCACCGCCGACCGGGTACGTCTATTCCGACGTTTCGCCGGGACTGGCGATGTTCCTGGGGATCATCCCCGGCGTGGGAGCGATCTACAACGGGCAGTACGCCAAGGGCATGGTGCATGCGATTGTGTGGGGCCTGCTGGTGAGCATCACCAGTTCGGGCACGATGCGGGGCCTGGAACCGCTCTTTGCGATCTGCATCGCGGCCTGGGTCGCGTACATGGCGTTCGAGGCGTATCACACGGCACGCAAGCGCCGGGCCGGGGAACCGGTAGACGAGTATTCCAGCCTGCTCAACCTGAGCGGACGCGGGGATCAGATTCCGGTGGCCGCTGTGGCCCTGATCATCCTGGGAATTCTGCTGCTGTTGCACACCTTGGAGCTGTTGGATTTCGAACGGGTGGCGCGCTACTGGCCGGTGCTGTTGATTGCCGGCGGCGTGTACCTGCTGTACGGCCGCTTCACCGGCCGCGATGCCGCCACGGAGGAACGCCATGAGAGACCGTGACCGCAATAACCCGACCCCTTCGATCATCCGCGCGATTCGCGGACCGATCACACTGATCACGATCGGCGTGCTGTTTGCGCTGAACAATTTCACACAGTACAGTTTCGACCGCACCTGGCCGGTGCTGCTGATTGTCTTCGGCCTGTTGAGCCTGCTGCGGCGCAGCATCGAACCGGTGCCGCCTCCGCAACCGCCGCCGGCGCCGTTCCCGCCGCCGCAGTACAGCTACACCGCGCCGCCTCCGCCAAGCGGGGGCTACACGCAGAGCACGTATGCGCAAGCGCCGCCCGCAGCCAAGGGCGGCTTTGGAACCAGCGCCGCGCGTCCGGCCGAGGGCACACCCACGGACCCGGCGGCGCCAACGGGAGGCCCACAATGAGACGCTCATTTACCGGACCGCTGATGCTGTTAGGGCTCGGCTGCCTGTTTCTGTGGCGCAACCTGCACCCGGATACGGCGATCTTCGACATGCTGGCGCAATACTGGCCCTTCCTGCTGATCGCGTGGGGCTTCCTGCGCCTGGTTGAGGTAGTCATCTGGAACCGTGATGGCGTGCGCGGCAGTTTCAGCGGCGGCGAGATCGTGCTGGTGATATTCATCTGCCTCTTCGGCACGGGAATCTGGCAGGCGCGGGAACACGGGGCGCGCTTCCAACTCGGCGGCGTGGATTTCTGGGGCCAGCAGTATGACTACCCGGTATC
>CAIRBY010000900.1 GCA_903876865.1 uncultured Acidobacteriia bacterium | reverse complement strand
GCACTCACGAACGGCTACCGGGAAGCGCGCGTCGCCATCCTCCATCAGGCCGAAGTCGAAAAGGGCGTCGTGAACTCCGCCAGCATTTTGTGGACGAACGCCGCCAGCGGCAAGAAGACGACGGCCGCCTTTGTGCCCCTGATCGATCAGCGCGCCGCATCCCTCTTGAACGAAGTGAAGGCCGCCTATCAGCTCCAGGCCGCGCAGCGCGGCGTACCGCCCGCGGAACCCGTCCTGACGGCGGAAGAACGTGAAGCCTCCAATCTCGTCGTCGAAGCCGTCGCCGGCGCCGGACGCGGCGGTGGCCGCGGCGGTCCGGGTGGCGCAGGCGGTGGTGGTGCAGGTGCCGGTGGCGCAGGCGGAGGTGGTGGCGGCGGTGGCGCACGCGGCGGCGCGAATGCCGGCCCCGCGCTGCCGCAGGAAATGACCGCCGAATTCACCGTCCTGCTCGGTCAACACAAGACCGCTCTCGAAATCCGCGACTTCCTCTCCGGCGAGTTCACCCCGCTCCCGCTCGCGGATCTGATGGTCGTGCTGCGTGCGCGCGAAACCGCCGGCTCCCTCAAACTCGTGCCGAAACCGGCCAAGTAGCCGCCTTCAGGGGCAGGGGGAGAATCACGCCCGATCCAACTTTATTTCACCCTCTGCCCTCAGCAACTTCCGCCCGGCGTCACCTCGCCGCCGCCCGCCCCCGTGCCATCCTGCAAGTAGGGCAGGCGTTTCCGCCTGCCAACCCTCCCGGCCTGCATGCACCCCGGCCCGCATTTCCGTAAGTATCCTTACGGTTCGGACCCGTAACTCCAATCGCTGCAACAAATCGACCGTAAGCATCCTTACGGTTTCCGCCGCCGCCTCATTCCACCGTGACTTTCGTGCCCTTTGTCTCTTCCCGAGAAAGATGCTCGATCCGGTCGTCCAGCAGGCACCGCAACCCTTTCAGAAACTCCACCCGCGATTTCTGAAAATGTCCCCGCGTCTCCTCGTTCCAGATCCGCTCCAGCATGGGCATGGCGGTGTGGCAGAAGAAACACCCTTCCGCCTGTGCGTGACCATGTGCATGAGCATGACCCTCGGGCGTCGCTTTTTCGTCCATGACTATGCCTCCTTCATCTCGATCGTCAGCACTTTATTCTCTAACTTTGCGCGCCCGGGCGAAAGGGCCGCCATCGAAGTCGGCAGCCCGATGTGACGCCGCAGCGTGCCAATCTCCACCACCAGTTCGTCGCCCTTCTTGAACAGCCCGATCTCCCCCTTCACCGCAAACGGCAGTTGCAGCCGCACCAGGTATTGCCCAGCCTCTTTCGTGAACGTGTAGGGCGCCTCCGTCCGCGTCACCGCCGCCGGATCCTCCGTGCCGTCGTACATCACCCGCGCCAGATCCTCCAGCCGCTCCCGCCCCATCACCTCGTGCGTGAACAGCGGCACCCGCTTCACCGGCACCGGCGCAAAATAGCTCTCGATCTCGCTCAGAATCGTCCGCTGGCTCATCCGCCACTCTTCGAAAAATTCGTCCGTCACCGCCGCCGGCAACACCCGGTTGGCAATGATGCCGTCCACCGTCAGCCCGTGCAGCGAAAAATAAACGAACGCCCGCTGCGTCTCCCGCAACACCATCCGCTCCGGATTCGTCACCAGCCGCACACTCGTGATCTGCGGATCCTCCAGCAACTCGCCGATCCCCTCCAGCCGCCCGAACAGATCCTGGATGTTGGCGAAATACTTGTCCGTCGGCAACTCCACCGGCGACAGCTTATTCGCCAGCGGACGCACCGCCTTCAACAGGCCCCGCTGAAACGGGAAAATGTGTTTCATGTACCACTCCAGCGTGTTCGGCATGCTCACGAAACGGATCGATTCCGCCGTCGGCGCGCAATCCAGCACAATCACGTCGTAGCGGTCCTCGCGCCGGAACTGATTCACGTACATCATCGCGCTCAGCTCTTCCATCCCCGGCAGAATCGCCAGTTCCTCCGCCTCCACCGCGTCGATTCCCGTGGTCCGCAGCACGCTCGTCACATACGAGGAAATCTCGCGCCAGTGCCGCTTGATCTCCTTCTGAATATTCACCTCGTGGATCGACAGCTTGTCCTGGATGACGTACGGGTCGCCCGTCTTGCCGTGGAACAGCGAGCTCTCCAGGTCGAAGGAATCGGCCAGGCTGTGCGCCGGGTCCACGCTCATCACCAGCGTGCGGTAGCCCAGGCGGGAGAGTTCGAGTCCGGTAGCGGCGGCGAGACTGGTTTTGCCCACGCCTCCTTTGCCGCTGAACAGTAGGATGCGCATACTCCGATCTTACCGCGCGTTCAATTTTCACCCTCTCCGGCCGATGAGGGAAGTATGTTCGAGTGGAACCCCGAGTACTCGGTGCACATCCAGAGCATCGATGCGCAGCACCAGAATCTCTTCGCCATCGGCCGCGAGCTATACGCCGCCATGAGCGCGGGCCAGGGCAAAACCGCGCTCGGCCGGATCCTCGACCGCCTGGTCCAATATACGATCGTTCACTTCGCCCACGAAGAGCGGCTGATGAAGCAGTGCCAGTATCCGGATTTTGCCGCCCACAAGGCGGAGCACGATGCCCTCACCGCGCAGGTGGTCAACTTCCAGCAGGAGTTCCACGCCGGACGCGTCACCATGGCGGTGCAGATCCTCCAGTTCCTCAAAGAGTGGCTCGAACGCCACATCAAAGGCTCGGACACCAGCTACGCGCCATACCTGAAGGCGGTCGCGGGCACAGTCTCCGTTCATGGCGACGGATCGCACTGACGGATCGCACTGACTTGACTCACTTGTGAACCTCCCCGGATAATCGAAGCAATGGCCGTATGTCTCGTAGGCACGCGTTGGGGATTGTTCCTGGGCCAGGAACTGCGCACGTTTTACCAGGGCCCCCTCGTCGTCTGCGGCCGTGACGCCGAACGCGTCCGCCGCGTCGCCCAACTCCTCGACGCCCAGCCGGCCTCCTTCGATTGGGAGAGCATCCCCAATCACCCGGAGATCGAATCCCTCATCGTCGCCGTGCCGCCCCAACTGCACCGGGATGTGGCCTTGGCGGGCCTCCGCGCCGGCAAACACGTCTTCGTCGAGAAGCCTCTCGCCACCACCCTGGAAGATTGCGATGCCATGATCGAGG
>CAIRBY010000899.1 GCA_903876865.1 uncultured Acidobacteriia bacterium | reverse complement strand
GCCAAAGCTTCCAATACGCCCACAGGTTCCGGCGATGCCACGCTCCAGGGGAGCACGCTGCTGCCGGACGGTAAGCCTGTACCGGGCGCGCAGATTTCGCTGCGGTGCCTGGACGACCAGGTCGAGTTGAAACTCGTGAGTGATAGCAGCGGCGCCTTCGCATTTAGAGAGTTGAAGGCAGGCCATTACGAACTGCAGGCCACGAAAGAGAGCGTGGGCGCATCGGCGTCAACACGGCTCGAATTGGCCGCGGCGCAGACATTCCGCTCAGACCTCACGCTCTCCCAAACCGCATCGCCCGGCACGAGCGGCGCGACGCCACCCGCTTCACCGCTGCGGAGATGGGGCACCGAATTCAGTTTCTTCCTCGATGGATACATCGATAAGAATTTCAACTCGCCGCCCTCGGGCTTCAACGGACTGCGCGCCTTCGACGTTCGCTCCGACACCGCGCACGTCAACATGGGGATGATCACGATCGACCATGCCGCGGCGCCCGTGGGCTTTCGTTTGGACGTCGGGTTCGGCGATATGTTCAACACGATTCACACAGGCACGCGCGATCCCGAGGCGTGGAAGTACTTCAAGCAGGCGTACGTTTCGCTCAAACCGAAGTCCTGGCACGGAGTGGAGATCGATGCAGGAGAATTCACATCCTCAGCCGGGGCGGAGGTCATCGAGACGAATCAGAACTTCAACTACTCCCGCACGCTGCTCTTCGCCTACGCGGTGCCGTACACGCATACGGGGCTCCGACTGCAATACCCTGTGGGCGCGCACTTCACGGGCACCTTTCAGGTAGTCAACGGCTGGAACAACGTGGAACCGCTCAACAGCGGCAAGACCTATGGCATCACCGGCGCCTATGCCTGGAAGAAGGTGACGTGGAGCCACAATTACTATGGCGGCCCTGCGCATCCCCACACCACCACGGGGTGGCGCAATCTGTATGACACCAGCGTTGCCGTAAACCAGAACGACAACTTCAGCTGGTATCTGAATTTCGACTACGGCAGGGACAAAAACGTGGGCGCCGGCGCGAGCAAGTGGGCCGGCATCGCGGGCGCGGCACGCTACGCTCTCGGAAAAAACTACGCCGTAGCCGCGCGGGTGGAGTGGATGAACGACCCCAATGGCCTGCTCACCGGCACCGCGCAAAGCCTGAAGGAATTCACGCTGACGGGTGAGTACAAGTTCACCGGATGGCTGATGACGCGGGCCGAACTCCGCACCGACTGGTCGAATCGCCCCTTCTTCGATGCAAAGAACCAACCCGGCGGCGCGAAGACACAGCCGACGGCGCTGATCGGCCTGATCGCATCTTTCGCACCGAAGAAGTAGCGGCGGCGGAAGGCGTCAACTCTCGGCAACGTACGTGGCTTCTCCCAGTTCCGGAGCAGCAACTTCAACGAAGCGATAGCCGAAATGAGTATCCGTGAGCAGGTAGCGCGGCTCGCGCGGATCGTCTTCGATCTTCCTGCGTAACTGGCGAACGAAGGTACGCAGGTACTCCAACTCGCCTCCGTACTCCGGCCCCCACACGGCGCGGAGCAGGCGCGCGTGCATCACCGGGCGGCCGGCGTGCTCCATCAGATAGCGCAGGAGGTCGAACTCCTTCGGCGTCAGGTGGACGGGAACGCCGAGTTTCCGCAGCACCCGGCGGGACAGGTCCAATTCCAGT
>CAIRBY010000898.1 GCA_903876865.1 uncultured Acidobacteriia bacterium | reverse complement strand
CTCGGTCTTGATGCGCGCATCGTCCTTGGCTACCTGTTGCGCCCAGGCGTAGTTGGGGCGGAGGCTCTCGAAGATTGCGGTGGCGGTGACTCCACCCACCGCGAATCGCTTGGCGCCTTCCAGAAAATTGCGCCGGTCGATATCGCCGTGCACGTAGAGGTCGAACAGGTTGAGCAGTTCCTGGGGATAGTCAGACGCTTTCTTTCGTTCCATTGAGTGCGGACTCCTTGCGGACGATTATCACATGAGTCCGGCCTCCGGGAATGGCTCCGGCATGTAAACAGGCTGCAAATCCGTCCGATGCTATACTACCGGGCTGAAAGTGGAAGAACTCGTTTTAGAACAAGAGGGTGCGCCGGTGGGGCGCCGGGGTTGGCTCACAGTGGCGGGCAAGGCGCTGCTGTTTCTGGCGCTCGCGCTGTGCTTGACCGAAATGGTCTGGCGCATACTGGGCTATGCGCCGAAGATGAGCGATAAGCTCTACTTTGCGCAAATCCGCCGGGCAGCGCGGAACGATTCGCGGGCGGTGGCGCTGGTGGGATCCTCGCGTGTGCGCCACGGGTTGGACCCGGTCACGCTCAGCCGCACGGTTCCCGGGCGGCATTTCCTGGAACTGGCAACGGACGGGCAAAGCGCATTGCCCGGGTTGTACGATCTGGCGCGCGATCCCGAGTTTCACGGGCTGGTGGTCTGCGAATTCAATCCCGCGCACTGGTCGCGGGAGATCACGTTTTCCAGAATGCCGGATGTGATTGCGTACGCGCATCCGGAAGTGAGCGGCGAGTACCTGGAGATGTGGTTGGACGAGCACGTGCGGCAGCATTTCAGCTTCTTCAGCTATAACCTGCTGAACGAGGTGCCCAATCGCCTGCAGCATAAGCTGCGGAAAGCGGAGGAGCGGGTAGACCGGTTCGTACCGCGTCCGGATCCCGGCCCGGCGGTGAATCGGAATCTGGTAGGCCGCTGGTCGCGAGTGGCGAGAGATCAGGCAAAGGTCTTGGGAGACTCGGCTGCCGAGCACGTGCCGCAGGCCGTGCAGCAGTGGATCGGGCAGATTCGCGGGCGCGGCGGCGACGTGGCGTTTGTGCGGATGCCGGTGGACGGAGCGTTGCGGAGTGTGGAGGAGCAGGTGTTTCCCCACGGCCCGGGCCTGATGAGGGATCTGCGCGCGCGCGGCCTGTTAGTGGTCGATTTCGCCGACATGCCGGAGCACTTCTACTGCCCGGATGGATCCCATCTCGAAGCCCCTTACGCATTTCGTTTCAGCCGGCGCACGGGGGAAGAACTGGCGGCGAAGGGCTTCTTCCGGTAGTTGCGCGGGCGCCGGCATCCGGCAGGGCTTGCGGTGCTGCTATCGTAAGAAGAAATGCCTGTATACCGCTCTCGAACCACGACCCATGGCCGCAATATGGCCGGAGCCCGCAGCCTCTGGCGCGCCACTGGAATGACCGATGGAGATTTCGATAAGCCGATTGTGGCTGTCGCCAATTCCTTCACTCAGTTTGTGCCGGGCCACGTCCATTTGAAGGATCTGGGGCAGATGGTGGCGCGGCAGATCGAAAGCGCCGGCGGCGTGGCGAAGGAGTTCAACACCATTGCGGTGGATGACGGGATCGCGATGGGGCATGGCGGCATGCTGTACAGCTTGCCTTCGCGGGAACTGATCGCGGATTCGGTGGAGTACATGGTGAACGCGCATTGCGCGGACGCGCTGGTGTGCATTTCCAACTGCGACAAGATCACTCCCGGTATGCTGATGGCGGCTCTGCGGCTGAACATTCCGGCGATCTTCGTCTCGGGCGGCCCCATGGAAGCGGGCAAGGTGCAACAGGGCGACCTGATTCGCGCCGTGGATCTGGTGGACGCGATGATCGTGGCCGCGGACCCGAGAGAGAGCGACGAATTCACGAACGAGATGGAGCGCTCCGCTTGCCCGACCTGTGGCTCCTGCTCCGGCATGTTCACGGCAAATTCCATGAACTGCCTCATGGAGGCGCTCGGCCTGGCGCTGCCGGGCAACGGCACGATTGTGGCAACGCATTCCGATCGCAAAGGGCTGTTCGAAGAGGCGGGGCGGCGCATCGTGGATATTGCGCGCCGTCACTACGAGAAGGACGAAGCGGGGCTGCTGCCGCGCGAGATCGCTACGTTTGACGCGTTCGAGAACGCGATGACGCTGGATATCGCGATGGGCGGTTCCACCAACACGGTGCTGCACCTGTTGGCGGCGGCGCATGAAGCGGGCGTGGATTTCACGATGCGGGATATGGATCGCCTTTCGCGGCGCGTGCCGAACATCTGCAAGGTGGCGCCCTCTTCCCAGAAAGTGCACGTGGAAGATGTGCACCGCGCCGGCGGCGTACTCGCCATTCTCGCGGAACTGGATCGCGGCGGATTGATCCATCGCGACGTGTATACGGTGCACTCGCGCACGATGGGCGAGGCTCTCGCGCAGTGGGATGTGAAGGGCGCGGCGAGCGCGCAGGTGGTGGAGTTCTACCGTGCGGCGCCGGGCGGAGTGCGTACGGTGGAGCCGTTCAGCCAAAGCCGGCGTTACGCCACGCTCGATCTGGACCGCGAGCAGGGCGCGATCCGCGATGTACCGCATGCGTTCAGCACAGACGGTGGCTTGGCCGTGCTCTACGGCAACCTGGCGGAAGACGGCTGCATCGTGAAGACGGCGGGTGTGGATCCGGCGAGCCTCACGTTTGCCGGTCCCGCGCGTATTTTCGAGAGCCAGGACGATGCCGTCGAGGGCATTCTGGGCGACACGGTGAAGGCGGGCGACGTGGTGGTGATCCGCTATGAGGGTCCGCGCGGCGGTCCGGGAATGCAGGAGATGCTCTACCCCACGAGCTATCTGAAATCGAAGGGGCTCGGCAAGGTCTGCGCGCTGGTGACGGACGGGAGATTCTCGGGCGGCAGTTCGGGGCTTTCGATCGGGCACGTCTCGCCGGAAGCGGCCGAGGGCGGGACCATGGCGCTGGTGGAAGAGGGCGACCGGATCGAGTTCGATATTCCGAATCGCAGTATTCGGCTGGCCGTGAGTGACGACGTGCTGGCACAGCGGCGGCAGGCCATGGAGGCCCGCGGTGCGGCGGCGTGGAAGCCGGTGTCGCGGCAGCGCTCGGTAAGCGGCGCGTTGCGCGCCTATGCGGCTCTCGCGACCAGTGCGTCGCGCGGTGCGATCCGCGATTTGAGCAAGGTCTAGCAGGCGTAGTTATTTGAGCCCGAGTTTCTTACCGGCGGCGAGCAATGCGAGGGCTTCCTCCAGGCGGCGGGCTTTGGTGGCCGGTTGTTTGGCGGAATCGATCCACGCGAGATACAGGCGGCGGTAGGATGGCGCGAGACTTTGGAAAAACGTCCACGCCGCGGGATGGGCGCGAAAGGCGCTCTGGATGTACTCGGGCATGTCCCCAAATTCCGGGCGGGGTGCGTCGCCGCTCCGGGCAGTGGGTGCGCGCTCCATTCCGGCAGGGTGCAGGCGTCCCGCGGCCTGCAAAGCCGCGTAGCGGTTGCGATTCACCGTGGACCAGTTGCTCTCGGCTTTGCGCGGTGTGAACTTGCGGGCGTAGCTGTTGTCATCGAGGCGCTTGACCAGGCTGTCGATCCAGCCGAAGCAGAGCGCTTCATCGAGCGCGTCGGAATAGCTGACGCCCGGCCTGCCGGTCTCCCTTTTGTAGAACAGCAGCCAGATTTCCGTTTCAGACGCGTGATGCGCGGCGAGCCACCGGCGCCACTCTTCGGCCGTGGGTGCGTGAACCGTCTGCAGGGGCTTGGCTGGCATCGCGCGCCTGAATTCCAGTGCCAGTATAGCCTGTCCCACTGGAGCAGCAGGTGATTCAACGCGGTGTGCGCCCGGGGAAACGAACCACTCGGACGGAGCCGCCAAACTCGAGGCGCGAGAGTTCATCCAGCAAGAATGCCTCCGCGCGCAGCGGTGAGACTCCGCCGGTGCCGGCTCCGATCAGGGGGAAGGCGATGGAGCCGCAGCCGAGTTCCGCTGCCAGGGCCATCGCATTGCGGACCGAGAGACGCACCGAGTTCTCTGAGGCGCGCCACCACATATCGATGCCGGCGACATGGATGATGGCGAGGAACGGGAGGCGCCCGGCGGAGGTTGCGACGGCGCCACCCAAGCGGATGGGGCCGCATCGGGCGAGTTCCCGGAAGGGAGCAAATCCGGCGCGGCGCTTGATGGCGCCAGAGACTCCTTGCGGCAGCAGCAGCCACCATGGAATGATGTTGCGATTCCACGCGTTGACGATCACTTCCACTGGCTGGTCGAGCAGGTCGCCCTCCACGAGTTGCACGTTCGTCATCACCGGTATGGACGCGGCGGGAGGGGCAAAAGTCGGAGACGCTTCAGCGGTTCGGGGAGTTGAGGCGGCGAAAGGCATGCCAGCAGATGGCGAGCATGCGTACGCCATTGTGAAAGACCCGCGTCATTTTGCTGACGCCGTGAATTCGCTCCTGGTAGTGCACGGGCAGGTCGAGGATGCGCAGATTCAATTTCGCGGCGCCGAAGAGGAGTTCGTAATCGCCCCAGCGATCGTGAATGCCCCATGTGCCGATCGAGCCTTCGATGCGTTTCCAATCTTCCCGCCACAGGACCTTGGTGCCGCAGAGCGTATCTTTGATGGGCTGATCGAGCAGGAAAGAGAAGAGGGCGCCAAAGACCTTGTTGCCCAGCATGTTGCTGAACTTCATCGCCTGCCGGGGCACCGGGTAGACGAGGCGGCTGCCGTTGACGAATTCGGCGGCGCCGGAGGTGATCGCACGGAAAAAGTAGGGCAACTCCTCGGGCATGACGGCGAGGTCTCCATCCAGAATCATGAGCACATCGCCGGTGGCGGCGCGGAAGCCGGTCCAGACGTTGTCGGCTTTGCCGGTTCCGGGGCCGTGCACGAGGCGGATGTTGCGGTCGGGCCGGCGGCGGATGGCAGCCTCGATCTCCGCGCCCGTGCCATCGGTGGATTGATCGTCACAGAATAAAATTTCGGTGCCGCGGCCCATCTCTGGAATCCGTTCCACCGCGGCGGCGATGTTGTCCCGCTCGTTGCGGCACGGCACGATCACGGAAACGGAGTACTCCGGGGCGGGTCGTGGGGTGGGCTTGAGGCGCGCGACCGTCATCTGGAGCATGCCCAGGCGGCGTAACCCGGGCAACAGGGCCAACACGTCATTGAACAGCCAGGAGAGACACGGGAGCCACTTGGGCAAGAGGACGCGGCGGTGGGTCCGAATCACCTCGAAGCCGGCCAGTTCCAGGAAGACGCGCACATCGTGCGGAGAGAGCCAACTGGGGGCCATATACGGAAATCGCATCCCGACGCGACTGGCGAGGTGGGCTAGCGGTTCCCAGAGATAGTTGTAGGTGTTGATGACGATGCGCGTGCCGGAGTGGCAGCAGGGGCGCAGCCGCTCGAGCGAGGAGAGCACGTCCACCGTGTCGAAGATGTGGCTGAAGACGATGTAGTCGAAGGTTTCAGTGAGTGCGATCTCTTCGGGATCGACGCACTCGAAGTGTAGTTGCGGGTTGCGCCGGCGGGCCAGATCCACCAGTTTGGGACTGATCTCCAGGCCCACGCCGTAGGCTGGCTCCGTGGCTGCGAGAAGCGTGCCTGTCTGGCAGCGGACCTCAAGTACGCGGCGTCCGGGTTCGATCAGGAAGCGCAGCAGGCGCTTGACGCGGTCGTAATAGTAGGGGTTGCTTTGGATCCAGCGGTCGCGCCGCGAAGCGAATTCGTCCTGTACCTCGCGGTGCCTGCGCCGGCTCTGGAGCAGGGCGTCAGGTCCCCAGGCTTCCGGTGCGGGGGACGGGGGATTTGTGGGCGGAGAACTCATGGGCGACTTGTCCCGCCGGCGAAGCCGCAGCCGCAGGTTCGATTCGGATCAGTTCACGAATCACCTATTATAGGACCATCGATCGCTTTGAATCGATCGCTTTGAATCGATCGCTTTGAATCGATCGCT
>CAIRBY010000897.1 GCA_903876865.1 uncultured Acidobacteriia bacterium | reverse complement strand
GTGTCGCGCAGCAGCACCTCCCAGACTGCCAGTGCCGTCCTGTGGAGGCTCCTGTTTTTTCTGGTAGCTCTTCTTGCTCGCCCAGGCTTCCAACAGCGTCCCGTCTACGGTGAAATGCTCGGCCGACTACAGATTGTTTTCCCTCGCCTGCGCCAGGACTGCCTCAAAGAATGCCTGCGCAATGTCGCCTTGCAAGACTCGTTCCCGATTCCTGCTGAAGACCGTGGCATCCCAGACGGGTTCATCCATGTTCAGCCCGACAAACCAGCGGTACAGCAGGTGTTATTGCAGCTCTTCGATCAGCAATCGCTCACTGCGGATCGAGAAGAGCACCTGCAAAAGCAGAGCCCGCAGCAGTTTCTCAGGGGGGACCGGGCGCCGCCCCAAGTTTGAATCCATTGTGGCAAAGCGTCCCGACAACTGATGCAAGGCCCGATCACTCATCACCAGAATGGGACGAAGCGGATGGGACGAAGCGGATGGTCCGCGGGCACTCGATCTTCGGGCGACCCGTAGCTGAACATCGCATTTTGCTTGAGGTCTGAGCCGCGCAGAAAACAAAGACGATCACAAATATCTCAAGGTCACGGCTTGACTTACTTTTTCAGCACCGTCTGAAGCATGTCCCACCGAGGGCTGGAGTTTCCAGGATTAGGGAGAGGTGAGCCGGTGGCGACAGGCCGGGTCTCGTTTAGCGCAGCGCGGCGCCGGGGCGGAGTTCGTCGGTGGCGCGGCGGACGACTTTGTCGGCCGGGTGGAGGGCGCCGGTGACCTCGATGAGGTCGCCCTCGGCGGCGCCTTTTTTCACGTCGACCCACTCGGCTTTGCCATCGTGATCGCGGACGACGAAGGTGCGCTCGGTGGTGGTGACGACGGCGGTTTTGGGGACGAAGAGGGCGGGGTGCGGGCGGCGCACGGGCCATTGGAGGGTGGGGTACATGCCGGGCGAGAGTGAGGAATCGGCGTTGGCCACGTCGAGTTCGACGGGCATGGTGCGCGTCTTGGGATCGAGGGCGTGGGCGAGACGGGCGATGACGCCCGTGTAGGTGCGATCGGGGAAGGCGGGGACTTTGAAAGTTACCTTCGCGCCGTGGACGATGCCGCCGAGATCTTCCTCGGGGACGGCGGCGACGAGGCGGAGGTGCGCGATCTGCTGGATGACGAGCAGGGGCGGGTCGCCAGCGGAACCGGCGAGGGCGCCGGGGTGGACCATGCGGTCCGTGACCATGCCATCGAAGGGGGAGGTGATCTTGAGGTAGGCCTGGAGGTCCTTTTGCGATTGCACGGCGACGCGGGCGGTGCGCACGGACTGCTCGCGGGAAGTGACGAGGGCCTGAGCGGCATCCACCTGTTTTTCCGCCTGCACGACTTCGTTGCCTGCAATCACACCGGGTGTGGCGGCGGCCTGTTTGAGGCGCGCGAGCAGACTCTGCGAGGCGCCGAGTTGGGCCTCGGCCTGGAGCAGATCCGCCTGGGCGGAGTGGACTCTGGATTCGGCCTCGGCGATGCGTGTGGCGAGTTCGGGGGCGCTGAGTTCGACGAGCAACTGGCCCTCTTTGACGGCGCTGCCGCGATCGACGAGGACGCGCTCGACATAGCCGGGGAGTTTGGCGCGGAGGCCGACGGTGAGGAAGGGTTGGAGTTCGCCGGGCAGGTCGATGTTCCGGGAGACGGTCTTGGAGACGACGGGCGCGAGTTCGGGGGCCTGGGCCCATGCGGGCGCGGCGCAGGCGAGCGCGCAGAGAAGGGGGAGATTAGTTCGCATCATAGTACCTGCTGGCGGGATCCATGGGGTTGAGAGACGGCGAAGAAGCGGCGGCGGCGCGCTGGAGAATGGCGTAGAGCGCGGGCAGAACGGTGAGCGTGGCGAAGGTGGCGAGGAGCAGTCCGCCGATGACGGCGCGGCCGAGGGGGGCGGCCTGCGAGCCGCCTTCGCCGAAACCGATGGCCATGGGCAACATGCCGGAGAGCATGGCGCAGGCGGTCATGAGAATGGCGCGGAGGCGTCCGGCGGCGCCCTCCTGAATGGCGGCGAAGAGCGGCTTGCCCTCCTCGCGGGCGTGCTCGGCGAAGGTGACGAGCAGGATGGAATTGGCGACGGCGATGCCGATGGCCATGATGGCGCCCATGAAGGATTGCACGTTGAGCGTGGTCGCGGTCTGGAGCAGGATGAGGATGACGCCGCAGAGTACGGCGGGGACGGTGAGCACGATGGCGAGGGCGAGGCGGAGCGACTGGAAGTTGGCGGCGAGCAGGAGGAAGATGACGAGCACGGCGAGCATGAGGCCGGTGCGCAAGCCGCCGATGGTCTGTTCGAGCGGAGGGATTTCGCCGCGGAATTTGAGGCTGAGCCCCTTGGGCGGCGCGGGGAGCGAGGCGAGGGCGCGGGTGAGTTGAGCCGCGGCTTCGCCGAGCGTGATGCCGTGAAGGTTGGCGGTGAGGCTGACGATGTGCTGGCCGTTGTAGCGCTCGATCATGCCGGGCATGAAGCCGCTCTTCATGGTGGCGAGATCGCTGAGGCGCGCGCCGGTGAGCGGGCCTTCCATCACGGGGAGATCGGCGAGTGCATCCGCGCCCTGCATGCGGTTCTGGGGCAATTGCACCTGAATCTGGAAGGCGTTGCCGGAGGCGGGATCGCGCCAGTAGTTGGGTTGGATGAAGCGCGAGGAGGAGGTGGCGGGAACGACGGAGCGGGCCACATCCGTCATGGTGAGACCGAACTGGCCGGCGCGTTCGCGATCGATGGTGAGGTCCATGGTGGGGTAGTTCATCTCCTGCGCGTATTGCAGGTCGCGGAGGAAGGTGAGTTTGGCGAGTTGGGCCTGGACTTTTTGGGCGTAGGCGTAATCGTCGGCGAGGCTGGCGCCCTGCACGGCGACTTCGATGGGAGTGGGCGAGCCGAAGCTCATGACCTGGGAGACGATGTCGGCGGCTTCGAAGGAGACGGTGGCTTCGGGGACTTCGGTGCGGAGGGCGCGGCGCAGTTGTTCGCGGAGGGGCTCGCCGGGCGCGGAGCCGGGTTTGAGCGCGACATTTTTCAGGGCAACCTGAATGACGGCCTCCTGCGGTCCGGTGGTGAAGAGATGGATCAGGTTGACGGGGTAGCTGGAGGGGATGACGCCAACGAAATCGCTGGTGATCGCGATGTTCTTTTCGCCGATTTCGCGGCGGATGACGGTGAGGGCGCGGAGCACGATGCGCTCGGTCTCTTCGATGCGGGTTCCGGCGGGGGCGCGCATGCGGAGGCGGAGGAGGGGCGCGTGGGCATCGGGGAAGATCTCGGTGCCGATGCGGGGGAGCAGGGT
>CAIRBY010000896.1 GCA_903876865.1 uncultured Acidobacteriia bacterium | reverse complement strand
CGCTCGCGAATGTTAAACTTTTTTTATGTGGATCTCCCGGCGCTGCTTCAACTTGAGCCTTCTCGGTAGCGCCGCCGCCACCCGCCTCGCCGCCTTGGCGCCCCGTCCCAAATTATTGGTACTAGTAGTTTTAGAACAACTCCGACCAGAGGAATTGGAGTTACTTACTCCCTCGCTTCGCCCCGCCGGACTACGCAAGCTCCTGTACGGAGGAGCACATTTCTCCGATTGCCGCCACGCCGCCAGCACCTTCTCCGCCTCCTCCCTCGCCACCCTCTCCACCGGCGCCTGGCCCTCCCAGCACGGCATCGTGGCCGATTCCTGGCTGGACCGGGGCACGCGCCGCCCCGTGCCCGCATCCGGCGAGAGCCTCCTCGCCACCACCCTTTCGGATCAAATCGCAGCCGCGCCCCATACCCGCGCCTACACCCTGGCCATGGACGCCACCCAGTGCGGCTTCGTGAGCGCTCCCTCCGCCGCCCGCCAATTCTGGTTCGACGCCTCCGGCCAGATGGCGACCCTCGGCGACCCGCCCGCCTGGCTGGCCGAGTTCAACCGCGCCCACTCCCCGGACAACCTGCACGGCGAAGCCTGGCGCGCCATCGATGCCCGCGCCTCCGCACCGCCGTTGCGCACCCTCACCTTTCATCCAGCCCGTCCGCGAGAATTCGTCCATCTCTACCAGTCCTCCCCCTTCGGCCAGCAGGCGCAGTTCGATCTGCTCGGCCAGCTGATCGAAGAGGAGGATCTCGGCCAGGGCAACAGCTTCGATTTCGTCACCCTCGTGGCCGGCGCCACCGCCAAACTGGGCTATGAAATCGGCGGCCGCGATCCGCTGATGCGCCAACTCATCCTCCACCTCGACCGGCAGCTCGAAACCCTGCTCGCGCACCTCGCCAAGGCCACCGGCGAACACGGCTTCAATCTCGTGCTCGCCGGCGCCCACGGAGCGCCGCCAGCGCCCGCTCCCGAAAGCCGCGCGCGCATGGCCGTGGATGGCGAGAGCATCGCCCAGGCCGTGAACCGCGTCCTCACCGCCACCGGCGATGGACGCGTGCTGCGTTATCTCTACCCCTTCCTCTACCTCGACATCACCCCCGGCCGCGATCCCGAAGCCGTCCGCGTAGCCGCCGGACGCGCCGCTCTGGAGCACGCCTCGGTAGCGGGTTATTACACTTCCGGCGGCCACTGCTCCACCGCGGATGGCTGGGAGCCGCGCTTCCGCAACAGCTTCCATCCCACTCGCTCCGGCGACGTGATGCTCAGTTACCGTCCCGAATACGTGGAAGATTTCGGACAGGGCCGCGGCATCTCCTACGGGTCGCTGTACAATTACGACGTGCGCGTTCCCCTCTGTTTTTACGGCCCGCAATTCCGCGCCGGCATCTTCGAAGCGCCCGTGGAATCGGTCGATCTTTCTCCCACACTCGCGCGCGCCATGGGCGTCGCCGTGCCCTCCTCCGCAACCGGGCGTGTGCTCGGCGAGGCCTTCGCCTGATGCAACCGGATCTGGGCGTCACGCTCTGCGGCATCCCGCTCCAGAACCCCGTGCTTGCAGCCAGCGGCACCTTCGCCTATGGCGTGGAATTCGAGCGGCAACTCGACCTGAATGCGCTCGGCGGCTTCGTCGTGAAGGGCCTTTCGCGCGACCCCATCGAGGGCAATCCCGCGCCCCGCGTGATCGAAACCCAGGCCGGCATGATCAATTCGATCGGCCTCCAGAACATCGGCGTGCGCGCCTTCGTGAAGGATAAACTCCCCGCGTTGGCCAAGCTGAAAACGGCCGTCTTCGCCAACGTCTTCGGCTACTGCGGCGAAGATTATCTGGAAGTGGTGCGCGTCCTCAACGATCACGAGGGGCTTGCCGGCTACGAGTTGAATGTCTCCTGCCCCAATACGACCCACGGCGGCATCTTCTTCTCCAGCGACCCGGCGCTGTTAGGCAAACTCGTGGCCGCCGTGAAGAAACTCTCGCGCCGCCCCGTGATCGTGAAGCTCTCGCCCAATGTCGCGGCCATCGAACCGCTGGCGCGCGCCGCGGAAGAGAATGGCGCGGACGCCATCTCGCTCGTGAATACCTTCATCAGCCTCGCCATCGATGCGCGCACGCGCACACCCCGCATCGGCGCGGGCTTCGGCGGGCTCTCAGGACCGGCAATCAAGCCCATCGCGCTGCGAATGGTCTATCAGGCGGCCCGCGCGGTGAAGATTCCCGTAATCGGGTTGGGCGGTATCGCCACGGGGGAAGACGCGGCCGAGTTCCTCATCGCCGGCGCTACCGCGGTGGAAGTGGGCACGGCCTCCTTCTGGGATCCCCGCTCGCCCTTACGCATCGCCGGGGAGCTGAGCAACTTCCTGCGCCAGGAAAAGATCGCAACCGCCCGCTCCCTCACCGGCACCCTGCAATTCCCCGCATTGTAGGGCAGGCGGTTTCGCCTGCCAACCCTGCGAGCTGAGCAAATTCCTCCGCCAGGAAAAGCTCGCAAGCGCCCGTTCCCTCACCGCCACCCTGCAATTCCCCGCATTGTAGGGCAGGCGGTTTCGCCTGCCAACCCTGCGCACCCAGTCGCGCAGGCGCTTTCGCCAAATGCCGCTCAAATAAGCCACTTTGCTGTCGCCCCGGCCTTTCGTGGGGCGGTCCCCCCGGATCGTATCTGACAATCGCGGCCGACGCCCTCGTCGGCCTTTCGATCGTCGCAGGCATTTGATTCTTCGAGGGAAAGCCGGGACCAAGGGGTCCCGCGCGGACGAGGGCGTCCGCCCCACCAGGTCCGGCGAAATTTGGCGCCGACGCTGATTTAAGCGGTATTAGG
>CAIRBY010000895.1 GCA_903876865.1 uncultured Acidobacteriia bacterium | reverse complement strand
GACGGGCAGTTTCACATCGCCGCCATTGAAGGCGGCGAGGACGTGCGCCTGAGCGAAGACTACTTCATCGAAGCCCAGCGCGATAAGGCGCCGGAGATCAAGATGACCAAGCCGGGCCGCGATTTCAAGGCCTCGCCCATCGAAGAAGTCACCGTGCAGATCGACGCCAAAGACGATTTCGGCTTGAAGAGCGTGGAGTTGCACTACTCCGTCAACGGCGGCCCGGAGAAGACCGTGGCCATGCCCGCCGGCGGCAAGACCTCCACCGGCAGCACCATCATCGCGCTGGAAGAGTTCAAGGTGGAACCGGGCGACGTGGTCAGTCTCTACGCCGTCGCGAAGGACGCCAAATCCAAGACCAGCACCGATATCTATTTCATCGAGGCGCAGCCCTTCGAGCGCAACTACACGCAGTCCCAGCAATCGGGCGGCGAGGGCGGCGGCGGCGGCGGCGACGATGCCAACGATCAGAGCCAGATCTCCAAACGCCAGAAGGAGATCATCGCCGCGACCTGGAATCAGCAGAAGGGACAGGGCGCCAAGGGCAGCGACGCGGAGAACGCGGCGTTCCTCGCGGGCGTGCAATCCAAACTGCGCGATCAGGCGCAATCGCTCGCGGACCGCATGAAGGCGCGCCAGTTGACCGATGCCGGCGATTCCTTCAAGAGCTTCGTCAAGGATATGGAGACCGCGGTCCAGGCCATGGGACCGGCGGCGGATAAGTTGAAGGGCGCCAAGTGGCAGGACGCGCTCGCGCCAGAGCAGAAGGCGCTGCAATACCTGATGCGAGCCGAAGCCACGGCCCGCGATATCCAGGTGGCCTTCGGCGGACAGCGCGGCGGCGGTGGCGGCGGTGGTGGAGCAGGCGGCGCGCGCGATATGGAAGGCCTCTTCGATCTCGAGCTCGACACCGAAAAGAATCAGTACGAAAGCAATCGCTCCCAGGCGGGCGGGGCGCAGCAACAGCAGCAGCAACAGATCGACGATGCCCTGCAAAAGCTCGAAGCGCTGGCGCGCCGTCAGCAGGAACTCGCCGACCAGCAGAAAAAGGGCCAGCAGCAGACCTCGCAGCAGCGCTGGCAGCAGGAGATGCTGCGCCGCGAAGCCGAGCAACTGCAACAGCAGCTCGAGCAGTTGACCAAGCAGGGCCAGCAGCAACAGTTGAGCCGCAATCAGCAGGGCCAACAAGGTCAGCAGCAACAAGGTCAGCAGGGTCAGCAGGGTCAACAAGGCCAGCAAGGTCAACAAGGCCAGCAGGGCCAGCAAGGCCAACAGGGCCAGCAGGGCCAGCAGCGCGGACAGCAAGGGCAGCAGGGCCAGCAACAGGGTCAACAGAGCCAGCAGGGCCAAGGGCAGCAGGGCCAGATGCAGCAGGGCCAGCAAGGCCAGCAGCAGGGCCAACAGGCCCAGCAGCGCGGGCAGCAGAACCAGCAGCAGCAACAGGCCCAGCCCGTCCGCGGCGCCAGCGCCGAGCAGTTGAAACAGATGCTGGAACGCCTGAACCAGGCCATGCAGGATATGCGCGGCGCAGCCTCTTCGCAGCAGGCGGGAACGCCGCAGGGCGAAGCCCAGGCGCGGCGCGCGGCGGACCGTTTGAAGGAGGCCGAACAGATGCTCTCCGGAATGCGCAGCAAGGAATCCAGCAATCAGGTGGAAGAACTCGCCCGCCAGGCCGAAGATCTGGCCCGCCGCCAGCAGGCGTTCGAGGGCCAGATGCGCAAGGCCTTCGGCGCCAACAGCGAAGGCATCACCCGCGAACAGGCCAGCCAGTTGGCCGGTGAAAAAGAGAGCGAGATCCAGGATCTGAAACGCATCGAGCAGGGCATGCAATCCGCCGTGCGCGACCTGCAGAACACGCAGCGCAAGGCAGCCACCAAGATGCGCGAAGCCCTAGGCGAAGTGCAGCAGGCCGAAATCGAACGCGACATGCAGCGCAACGCCGATTGGATCAAGCGCGGCATGGGCGGCTACGCCGTCATGTCCGAAGCCAATATCACCCAGGGCATCAACGGCCTTAAGGAACAACTGAAGCAGGTGCAGCAGGCCATGACGCCCACCGCCGGCGGCAAGGACGGCAAGGAAGACAAACTGGCCGTGCAGGCCCTCGATCAGGTGGAGAAACTGCGCCAGCAACTCGAACAGATGAGCGCGCAGCGCGCCCAGCAGGGCCAGCAATCCCTACAACGCGGCCAGCAAGGTGGTCAGCAGGGACAGCAAGGTCAACAGGGCCAGCAAGGCCAACAAGGGCAGCAGGGTGGCCAGCGCGGCCAGCAACAAGGGCAACAGGGCCAACAGGGCCAGCAGGGTCAGCAAGGCGGCCAACAGGGCCAGGGCCAGCAGGCTGGACAGCGCGGCCAACAGGGCCAACAGGGTCAACAGGGCCAGCAAGGTCAACAAGGGCAGCAGGGCCAAGGCGGCCAGCAGGGTCAACAAGGACAACAGGGCGGCGGACAGCAAGGTGGTCAGCAGCAGGGTGGCCAGCAGGGCGGGCAAATGGGCGGCGGCCAACAGGGCGGCGGCTTCAATCGCGGCAACGCCAACGGCAACCCCTCCGGCGGCCCGTGGTTCGGCAACAACAATAACGGCATCGGCACCGTCCGTCCCGAGGACTTCCAGAACAACTACACCCAGACGCTGCAAACCCTGCGCCAGTTGGAACAGACCGCACAGGGCAGCGACCCCGCCATGGCGCGCGATCTGCAAAACCTGATCCGCGACATGCAGCGCCTCAACCCCAACACCTACGCCAACGATCCGCTGCTCGCCGAACGCATCCAGAGTTCACTGATGGGCGGCGTGGAGCAGGTCGAGATGGAACTCCGCCGCAAAGTCGAGGAATCCACCGGCGCCGGCAGCGTACGCAGTCCCGGCGGCGAAAAAGTGCCGCAAGGCTACCAGGACAAGGTCGCCGACTACTACCGCAAACTGAGCAAGACCAAACAGTAGCCGCGCTGAGTGGGACAGGCCATCGCCGTTCGTGGCCTCTCGGCTAATCTGCGTTTTTGCCGTGCAAGTGGCCGTCCATCTAGTGGGGCAGGCGTTTCCGCCTACCCTACCTTTGAGCGCGGACATACCATCGCAGGTCAGGAGGTTTTCAACGGTGTCGGCTTATCCGGCCTTTCCGCCAGAGCCGCACCCCGGCCCCCTAAAACGAAACCCCGCGCGGGATCAGGCGATGCTCAAACGCCTGACGCTCCAACTCTTCCCGGAAATCCGGATGCGCGAGCGAGATCAGCGCCAGCGCCCGCTCCGCCACCGACTTCCCCTTCAGATTGACCATGCCGTATTCCGTGGCCACGTACATCACGTCCGATCGCGGCGTGGTCACAATGTTACCCGGCGTCAGGTCGAGCACGATCCGGCTGCGGCGCTCCCCGCGCTTGGCATACGTCGAGGGCAGGCAGATGAAGGATTTCCCGCCCTTCGACGCATAGGAGCCGCGCACGAACTGCAACTGCCCGCCGGTGCCGCTGATGTGCCGGTGCCCGTCCGATTCCGATGCCGCCTGCCCCTGCAGATCGATCTGCGTCGTGCTGTTGATCGACACCATCCGCTCGTTGCGCATGATGATGTGCGGCGAGTTCGTGTAATCCACCGCGCAGCAGTGAAAATCCGGATTGCGGTCCGTCGCCGCGTACAGGCTGGCCGAGCCGAGCGCGAACGTGTACACAATCTTGCCCGGGTCCAACTGCTTTCTCGACCCCGTAATCCGCCCCGCCCGGTAGAGGTCCGCGATGCCGTCCGTCAGCATCTCCGTGTGCACGCCCAACTCGCGCACGCCCGCTTCCTCCAGCATCCGGCACACCGCGTTGGGCAGTCCGCCAATGCCGATCTGCAGGCACGCGCCGTCCTCAATTTCCGCCGCCACCCGGCGCGCCGCCGCCAGATCGATTTCGCTCGGCACCGGATTCGACAACTCGGGCGCCGCCGCATCGTCCCCTTCGATGATGTAGTCGACTTCGCTCACATGCACCGCATTCTCGTCGCCGTGCGCATACGGCAGGCTGCGGCTCGTCTCCACCACCACCATCCGCGCCCGTTCCAGCGCCGCGCGGTGCCAGATGTTGGTGGCGCTGAAGTTGAAGTAGCCGTGCTCGTCGATGGGGCAGGTCTTGAGCACCACCATGTCCACCGGCGCCAGGAACCGGCGGTAGTAATCCGGCACTTCGCCGAGATTGAGCGGCAGGTAATGGCACCGGCCGGCATCGTGCATCTTGCGGTCGTAGCCGGAAAAGTGCCAGCTGAAAAAGTAGAAGTGCCTGCCCTCCGGGTCGCACTCGATCACCGCCCGAGTCCGCATCGAAAGGCAGGAGCGGAACTTCACGTTCTCCAACTCGTCGCGCCGCTTCGCCAGCGCGCTGTCGAAGAGATCGGGCTGGCTGAGCGCCACGCCATAATCCAGCCACATTCCGGAGCGCACGAAGCTCGCGGCCTGTTCCGCGGATATCGTCTGCGCCGCAGCGGCAGCTATTCTTCGCTGTACCGGAGCGTCGCCGCTCCTTCGCTGTGCCATCGCCTACCGTCCCGTCCAGCAGGGCGCGCGCTTCTCCAGGAAAGACGAGATGCCTTCCTGCGCGTCGTGTGCGAGCGCGTTCATGCTCATCACTTCCTTCGCGTAGGCGTATGCCTTCGGCTGATCCAGATCGATCTGCGTATAGAACGCCTGCTTGCCCAGCGCCACCACCAGATCGCTCGCGCCGGCGATACGCTCCGCCAGTTGGCGCGTCTCCGCGCGCAGTTGATCCGCCGCCACCACGCGATTCACCAGCCCCCACTCGGCCGCGCGGCGCGCATCGATCATCTCGCCCGTGTAGAGCATCTCGAGCGCGCGCTTGCGCCCCACCGCGCGGCTGAGCGCCACCATCGGCGTGGTGCAGAAGAGCCCGATCTTCACCCCGGGAGTAGCGAACGCGGCCTCTTCGGCGGCGATCGCCAGATCGCACGTCGCCACCAGCTGGCACCCCGCCGCCGTGGCGATGCCCTGCACCTCCGCAATCACCGGCTGCGGAATCGATTGCACCTTCGTCATCAGCTGCGTGCACACGTCGAACAGGCGCCGGTATTCGCTGAGGTCGCGCCCCACCATCTCCGAAAGGTCGTGGCCGCTGGAAAACACCTTGCCCGCCGCCCCCAGAATCACCGCGCGCAGGTCCCGCCGCTCGCCAATCTCACTCAGGCACGCGAGCAGTTCCTGCATCAGGCCGAGCGAGAGCGCGTTGCGCCGCTGCGGCCGGTTTAACGTGACCACGGCCACGTTGCCCTCGGTGGCGAAGCCAATGTGTTCGTAACTCATCCCAGCATCTTAACCCACATCCCCGCTGAGAGCGGCTGCGTCGACATCGCGGGCGTTTCAACGCCTCCACCTGCGCGACACGGTTGTCACCCGGCGAAACCGGGATTGAGCGAGCAAATCCGAATCCGGTCCCGTGTGACTACGCAAAACACTCCCGCGAGGTTGGGCTGGGACTGAACCAGGGCCAGGGCAATTTCCGCTGCCTCGTCCGCGGACTCAGGCAGCAAACGGAATGGAACCACGCCGCTGCCGGAGGGCAACCCGCGAGGGAAGATCAGTTCCCCGAAGTCCTTGTCGAAGGTGAGTAGAATTCGCTCCTGCTCCGCGCACAGCGCGGCGACTTCTTCATCCGGAATGCCTGGGCGCTGTCCGGCGATCGAGAGAACGTCCCAGTTCGCCCTCCGCAGCGCCAAGAGTGCGGGCCGCGGGAAATTCTCGTCGGCCAGAAACCTCATGCGGTCTTCAGCGGATAGACTCGTTCTTCCCGCAGGAGCTCACTGGGTTAACTGAGACAGGCCCGGATATCTTCTTCGCAAAGATGCGGGTAACTCTCCAGGATCCGCGCGTGGCTCCAGCCGGCGGCCAGCAGGTCCACCACGAGTTCGACCGAAATGCGTGTGCCGCGCACGACCGGCTTCCCGGTCAATATATTGGCGTCAGCGACGATGCGATCCGGCAAGGACGTAGGCAAGGACGTAGGCAAAGACATAGGCCATCACCTCCACCGCGCGTGGATACCTTATATGCTTGACCGGGAACGGGCAAAAATGCAAGTCGAGGGGTCGCCCGCCCCTCTTCCGAAGCCTCCGCCTCTTTGTCTTTTCCAGTCAAATACGCTAATCTCTATATATATTCAGTAGATTGATCTACGCCGAGATTAGGTGATTATGGCCACGGGCACACAAGAGACTCTCCTTCAGCGGGAAACCCTGGAGAATCAATACGCTAAGACGGTTCGGGAAGAGATTGAAGCCTTCCGCGTACAGGCAAACTCCTTCGTCGCCGGGGAGATCACCGAAGCGGCATTCCGCCCCTTCCGTCTGAAGCACGGCATCTACGGCCAGCGCCAGACCGGCGTACAGATGGTGCGTTGTAAAATCCCGAGCGGCCTGCTGACCGCCAATCAGGTAGACCAGCTCGCCCGCATCGCCGATGAGTTCGGCGGCGGACGCGGCCACCTCACCACGCGCCAGAACATCCAGTACCACTTCGTCCCCCTCGCCCGCGTGCCGGACCTGATGCACCTCTTGGCCGATGTCGGCCTCACCAATCGCGAAGCCTGCTACAACACCGTGCGCAACGTTACCACCTGCGCCTGGGCCGGCATCGCGCAGGATGAAGTCTTCGACGTGCGCCCCTACGCCCAGCGCATCGCCTACGCCTTCCTCCGCCAGGACCTCACCGGCAACCTGCCCCGCAAATTCAAGTTCGCCCTGGATGGCTGCCGCCACCGCGATTGCGTGCTCGGCGCGATCAATGACGTGGGCCTGCGCGCCCAGATCCGCGATGGCCGGCGCGGCTTCCGCATGATCATCGGCGGCGGACTCGGTCCCCTGCCCCGCGAAGCCCAGCTCTTCGACGAGTTCATCCCCGAAGAGGACCTGATCCACTGGTGCGAAGCCATCATCCGCGTCTTCAACCAGTACGGCAACCGCCAGGATCGGAACCTGGCGCGCATGAAATTCGTCATCCGCACGCATGGCATGGAGTGGATGAAGGAGCAGATCACCAAAGCCTATCAGGAGATCCGCCAGAACGGCGGCATCGCGTGGCCCCAGATCGTGCCCGAAGGCTTCGGCGGTTACGAATCGCAGCCCCAGCCGCTGGGCAATGGCGCGCTGCTCCCGGTCGTGGATCAGCCCGCGTCCGGCGACCCGGCGTATGACGCCTGGCTGGAATCGAACGTGGTGGAACAGAAGCAGCCCGGCTACGCCGCCGTCACCCTCATGGTGGATCAGGGCAACCTCACCGGCGATCAGTTGCGCGGCCTGGCGAAGATCACCCGCGGCACGGGCGATGGCCTGTTGCGCACGGCCGTGAACCAGAACCTGGTCCTCGCCTTCCTGCCCCTGGGACGCCTCCCGCAGGTCTATGCCGCGCTGCGCGCTCTCGGGCTCGCCAGCAGCGGCGCGGACCGCATCGAAGACGTGGTCACCTGCCCCGGAGCCTACACCTGCAACCTAGGCATCACCAAGACCATGAACCTGGGCGCGGCCCTGCAACAGACCGTGCGGCAGTATGACGATCCGCAGGTCCGGCGCCTCACCATCAAGGCAAGCGGCTGCCCCAACGCCTGCGGCCATCACTGGATCGCCGACCTCGGCTTCTATGGCAACGCGCGCAAGATCGACGGGCGCGAGGTGCCGTACTACCAGATGCTGCTCGGCGGCGGCTACGACGAAACGGGCATCATGCGCTTCGGCCTCGCCGTGCAATCCATTCCCGCGCGCCTCGGACCGGAGGCGGTGCGCCGCGTGCTCGACCATTTCCAGGCCAACCGCCTGCCCGGCGAGCGCTTCCGCGATTACGTGCTGCGCTTCAAGATCGAGACCTTCCGCGCCCTCACCGCGGACCTCGCCAAGCCCGCCGAACTCTTCCCGGAAATCTACCAGGATTGGGGCGATACCGAAGGCTACTCCCTCAAACTCGGCCGCGGCGAGTGCGCCGTCTAACCGTACTCGCCGGGAGGCGTATCGTAGTTTACGCGCTCGAGCCCACGCGTGCTATCGTGCGAAGAGATGGCTAAAATTGCGCGCGTATTGATCAGCGTTACGGATAAAACAGGGATCCTCAAGTTCGCCGCCGGCCTGGCCGGAATGGGCGCGGAGTTGATCTCCACGGGCGGTACGGCCCGCATGATTCGCGAGGCCGGAATCGCCGTCGCCGATGTCAGTGAAGTCACCGGCTTCCCGGAAATGCTCGACGGGCGCGTCAAGACCATGCACCCGAAAATCGCCGGCGGCATCCTCGCCATGCGCGGCAACCCCGAGCACATGGAAGCCATCAGCGCGCATGGCATCGTCCCCATCGATATGGTGGTGGTGAACCTCTACCGCTTCGAAGACGTGGCCGCCAAAGCCGGCGCGCACCTCGAAGAGCTGATTGAAAACATCGATATCGGCGGACCCACCATGCTGCGCGCAGCCGCGAAGAACTATCAGGATGTGGCCGTCGTCGTCTCCCCCGAAGACTATCCCGCCATTCTGGATGAGATGCGCCGCGCCAATGGCAGCCTCTCGCAAGAGACCAAGTGGCGCCTGGCGAAGAAGGTGTTCCGCACCACCGCCGCCTATGATGCCGCCATCAGCGCGCGTCTGGAGCAGCTGGATGGAGCCCCGGCCATGCCCGCGGAATTGGCCGTGCGCGCCCCGAAACTGATGGACCTGCGCTACGGCGAGAACCCGCACCAGGCGGCCGCCCTCTATGGCTGGAAAGGCAAGGGCATCGCCGGCGCGGAGCAGTTGCACGGCAAGGAACTCAGCTACAACAACCTCGTGGATCTGGACGCCGCGTGGCAACTGGCGAGCGAGTTTGGGAAGCCCGCCGTCACCATCATGAAGCACACCAACCCGTGCGGCTGCGCCGAGCAGGAGACGCTCGGGGAGGCCTACCGCAAGGCCTTCGAAGCCGATCCCGTCTCGGCCTTCGGCGGCGTGATCGGCATCAACCGCACCGTGGATGAAGAGACCGCGAAAGAGATCGCCAAAACCTTCATCGAAGCCATCGCCGCGCCCGGCTACACGCCCGAGGCTCTGGCCATTCTGACCGCAAAGAAGAACCTGCGCCTGATGCGGGTGGCGGCGGGCGAAGATCCGCTGGTGGTCAAATCCATCAGTGGCGGCTATCTGGCGCAATCCGCGGACCGCGCCCAGCTCGACCGCGCCTCGGCGGTGGTGAAGACGCAGCGCGTCCCGACGGATGAGGAGTGGGTGGCGCTCGAATTCGGCTGGAAGGTGGCGAAGCACGTGAAATCGAACGCCATCGTGTACGCGCGCGCCGGACAATCGGTGGGCGTCGGCGCGGGGCAGATGAGCCGCGTGGATTCGGTCAAGATCGGGGCCATGAAAGCAGTGCTGCCCGTGGCGGGCACGGTGGTGGCGTCGGACGCCTTCTTCCCCTTCCCCGATGGTCTGGAAGAGGCCGTAAAGAATGGCGCCACAGCCTTCATTCAGCCCGGCGGCAGCGTGCGCGATGAAGAAGTGATCGCCGCCGCGGACCGCTTAGGCGTCGCCATGGTCTTCACCGGCGTCCGCCACTTCCGCCACTAGCACCGCGACCCTGTGATCTCGCTGAGACCTGGTGAACCGCCACCGTAGGGCAGGCTCCTGCCCTACTCATTCGCCGGCCAACCCGGGCGCTACTGAATCACGATCCCGCGCTCGTCCAGCAGTTCCCCGGTCTTGGTCAACAGGTTCAACAGATTCCGCCGCAGCCCGATCTGG